>JBKJHR010000098.1:0-14704 GCA_046598695.1 Kapaibacterium sp. (SeqCode) | reverse complement strand
GGTAATGGCTCAAAGTTTGGACTTTTCTTTCGGCAAGGACGTAACATCGAGGCGTCTATAAACTATGCCCACCTAGATAATAGGAATAATAGCGATCTCATGGATATTATTCTGACTTTCCCTGAAATTTACTGGAAGTTCTTTGGAGCTGTCAGTTATCAACGTCGCAATATAGATGGTCCCGCAGATTACTTCAAATTTGACGAGAATACACTTGCAAGTGCCCGTCTAAGTTTTCAACCATTCCCATTTGTGGTACTCAGTGCTATCGCACGATGGACATTTACACGTGATGAGAATAATCACGTTCAATCACAAACTGTTGTTGAGCCAAAGGTAACATTTATCGCTCGTTTCTAAAACGAGTCACCTCGTAATTTTCGTGCCCGTTTCCGTGCTTCGGTGCAAAGCGGCGATTTCTCATAACGCTCCAAGAAATCCTCATACATCTTTTGTGCTTTGCTTTTATCTTTCAATTCCTGCTCAACGATCTCTGCCGAACGAAATCCTGCTCGATCAACAAGTGGGCTTGTTGCCATCTTTTCCTGCATTTGGTCAAGTAAAGCAACGGCATCAGCCGGCTTGCCAAGCAACACCATTAGATCAGCAGAGCGGAGAGTTGCATCATCCACAATTGGCGCAGTCGGTGTGGATTCACGAATAGATTGATATGCCGATAACGCTTGCGCATACTCATGTCCAAGCGTGGCTAGCTCTGAGCGTGCAAAAAGTTTGAGGGCAACATCATTCGCTTCACGGTTCTCTTCAATAAGTGCGTTGATCGCAATAGCATCATTTGCGAAATCACTATTGGGGTCACCGGCAACCACAGCGAACTTCACTGCTGCCGAATCAAAACTTCCTTCGTAGTAATCAATACGTCCATTTTCAAAGACTATTCGCTTTTTGGTTTCCTCATCATCGGTACGTTTCCGCAGCGAAATTGCAGCACTAATTTTTTTGAGTTGATC
Organism: Kapaibacterium sp. (SeqCode); assembly: GCA_046598695.1. Classification (GTDB taxonomy): domain Bacteria; phylum Bacteroidota; class Ignavibacteria; order Palsa-1295; family Palsa-1295; genus JBKJHR01. Next base: position 13,733 of record JBKJHR010000098.1, on the reverse strand, counting down.
CCTTGCGCCTTGTAAATCACCTTCGGCAAGTGAGATCTCTTCGAGTGCAAAAAGTGCATCACGCATCTTATCACTATAGGTATTCACACGTCCGAGTGTTTTCTCATAAATGGAACGTGCTGATTTCAGGTCGAATGCATCACGAAATGCGATCTCCCCTGCGCGTATCAGGGCTTCAAGGGAAAGGTCGTCACGCTTTTTGGAGCCAGCGTAGGCAACAAATCGCTCAACAACATCTACTATCTCTTGCTTTGCAGGGTGCGGCTTTGAGAGTACAAGCTGTGCCCGTGCTTTAAGTGCACCAAGTTCTGCTTGCCCCAAAAAAGATTCAAAATTCGTACTCTTCGAGACCGAAACTTGAAGTCTTTTGATAGCCTCATCATACGCCATCACGGCAACATCCAATGCCCCCTCATTACGGGTTCGTTCTGCCCATATATATATCTCAAATCCTGACGAACTTACACCATTCGATGAACCACGTTCGTCAAGTGTCATCATTACTTCGTAAGAATTACGATAATCCTTCAACTCAGCGTAGCACCAACCAAGTAACCGAAGTTGTGGTATTGTCGCTTTCTTTACATTAATATTTGATGTGACCGTATTAAATACCGATCTACGAATGAGCGAGTCTTGCGTAATAACAGCAAGGCGCGATTGGACAAGAGAAAGTTGGTTGTCATTTTTTTCTAAGAGAGAAAGATACTCTTTTGTACCTTCTTCATACCGTCCCATCTTAAAGAGCAAACTGCCAATTTCTCCCGTAAAAAGATAATTCTCGTCACTATCTTTCCGCAGACGTTTGAGGTATTCCAATGCCTCCTCGGCATATGTCGCTTCAACCATGTACTGCGAGATCGCTGTGGCTCGTGAGAAAGGATGCTGTTCGGGATCAGCTTTATCTGCCTTTTCAAATACGGCTAATGCCTCGCTTTTCTTACCCTCTTTTGAGAGTACCCTGCCAAGTTGAAGAAGAATATCAAACGACTCGCCTTCGGCGGTGATCCGCTCTCTAAGAATCTGCTCCGCTTCAGGAAATTTCTTGAGAAGGAAATAGCATCGAAAGAGTCCATCAGAAACCTCAGAAAAATCAGGACGAGCCTTGTGCAGTTCGGAATATACTCGCACGGCATTCGTAAAATCGCGAGTTTCCTCATAGACACGCGCTATCCGGAATTGGGACGAAAGCTCCTGGTCGCTCATCTGTGGCTGCGCCAAGGCTATGCGGACAAGAAAAAAACTAAATATGAGAAATATCTTTTTCACAATGATAGGAGTACGAATGAACCCAATAAATGTAACCGAGAAGCATCAGGAAAAGTCACCAAAGGTACAGATACACCCACCCCAATTGAATTCGATTCAGCATATTATCGTTTACCACCTACAATGACGGACAATTACGGAAACGATAATACCTTCGATCTTCCCATCTATAACCAGCGCAATGACTACGATCAGGCACCGGAAATACAGACAGGGGATGAATCTCTTGCGTTCTTAGAGGGAGCGCAAAGCTATTCGTTCGCCGTTACCGTTGACGACCTCTCTCTTGAGGAAAAGTTGGAACGTCTGCCGAAGAATCCCGGGGTCTATCAGTTTAAGAATACTCTCGGGAAAGTGATCTATGTTGGCAAGGCAAAAAACCTAAAAAACCGTGTCCGGTCGTATTTTCAGAAATACAATACGAATCAAGGGGATGCAAAGCTCCGCGCACTTGTGGGAAAGATCGCTGATGTCGAACTTATACTCACAGACAGTGATGTCGAAGCCCTGATCCTTGAGAACACACTTATCAAAAAGCTCAAGCCGCGATATAATGTTAATCTCAAAGATGACAAAACATATCCATGGGTTGTAATAACAAATGAGCCATACCCTAAGGTTTTTTCTACGCGCAAGAAAAGACAAGATGGCTCAAAGTATTTTGGTCCCTATACCGATGCACTCTACCTTCGGTATTTAATGAAGACGCTCCATGAGATATTTCCCATCCGCTCATGCGATTACGACATTGATGAGCAGTTTATCAATCGAAAGAAAGTCCGTGTCTGTCTTGAATTCCATATCAAGCGCTGCGAAGGTCCATGCGAAGGATTAGTATCGCAGGAACATTATGGAGCGATGATAAAGAAAGTCCGGCAAATACTCAACGGAAGATCGAAAGAAGTAGAAAAAGAATTGAGAGAAGAGATGCTTCGCCTTGCAGAAGAAATGAATTTCGAGAGTGCGGCACGAGTGCGCGATCAACTCTCGGTTCTTGCTGAATATGTCAATAAGCAAAAGGTCATGGACAATGACGAAGTTGATCGTGATATTTTTGCTGTTGCTGCTGAAGAGGATGATGCCTGTGGAATTGTCTTCCGCGTCCGCGATGGAAAACTCATCGGCAAACAGCAGTTCTTTTTCTCGGCAGTCGAAGGAAAGCCAGAAGAAGAGATCCTCGAGGCTCTTTTGGAAAGATATTACTCTGTTACTGATTATATCCCCGAGGAAGTGTATCTGCCGGTCGAGTTAGAGAATACCGATACATTTGAGGACTGGCTTGCCCGGCGCGTCCGCACTCTTTCGGAAGGTGATGATTCATTGTCAATGAAAGCTCCGAAGATCATCGTCCCGAAGATCGGCGATAAGGTAAAACTTGTGGAGATGGTGCGTTCAAATGCAAAGTTCTTGCTCGGTGATGTTCGTTTACAGAAATTAAAACGAGATGACTTTGTGCCGCACGTTCTCGTTGCGCTTCAGCGTGACTTGCGTCTGAAAAAACCACCACGTCATATTGAGTGCTTCGATAACTCACATTTTCAAGGTTCCGAAACGGTAAGCTCAATGGTCTATTTTGAAAATGCAAAACCAAAAAAGTCAGAATATAGGAAATATAAAAACCGGACGGTGGAAGGCATTGATGACTTCCGTTCGATGCAGGAAGTTGTTACCAGACGATACGCGAAATTGCTTGCCGATAAATCTGAATTGCCTGATCTCATCGTAATTGACGGCGGAAAAGGACAATTATCTCATGCCTATGAGGTGCTCAAAGAACTCGGCATCCCTGATATTCCCATGATCGGGCTTGCAAAACGATTGGAAGAAGTTTTTGTTGTAGGTTCGTCTGAGCCCCTCGTATTGCCTCGTACATCGAGCAGTCTCAGACTGTTACAACAAATACGTGACGAAGCACATCGTTACGCGATCACCTTTCATCGTTCACTTCGTGATAAGCGCACTCTACAAACTGAACTGACGAATATCGCAGGCGTGGGAGAAAAATCAGCGATGAAATTATTAGAGCACTTTGGCTCCGTCGAGGGTGTAAGCCGTGCATCAGAGCCTGAATTGGTTGATGCTGTCGGCTTGAAGACAATGAAAAAGATCATAGAATACTTTAAAGAGAAGAAAGCTCTCAAAAATAATAGTGTGGACTAAACCACATACCACTGTTGAACGATACGGTCGAATATGAAGATAACACTTCCAACATCAGGAGTTATTTTGGGCATCGAATCATCCTGTGATGAGACGAGCGCTGCACTCTTGCAAAATGGGATGCTCTCATCGGTCGTCATCTCCTCACAGTTGTTTCATAGATCGTACGGTGGTATCGTACCAGAGCTTGCATCACGTGCCCACATGAAAGGGGTTATTCCCATCGTCGACGAGACGGTAAAAAAAGCGGGTATCGCAAAAGAGGAGATTACGTGTGTTGCTGCAACCTATGCACCAGGACTCATGGGGTCATTGCTTGTCGGATTAAATTTTGCAAAGGGATTTGCCCTTAGCCTTGATGTTCCACTCGTCGGTGTTCATCATATTGAAGCACATATTTTCAGTGTTTTGCTCGAAGAAGGCGCACCAGAATTGCCATTCATAGCGCTTGTTGTAAGCGGTGGGCATACTCTCCTCGTGCTTGTGAAAGATATTGGTTCGTATCAGATACTCGGACAAACGCTTGACGATGCCGCAGGAGAAGCTTTTGACAAAGTTGGGAAGATGATGGGACTTGGCTATCCGGCAGGACCAATCATTGATACGCTTGCCAAAGAAGGCGAAAATACTTTTGTTACGTTTCCTCGCCCTATGATCTACGATACAAACTTTGACTTTAGCTTTAGTGGCATTAAGACATCGGTCTTATATTGGCTTCGTGACCACAAGGGATCACTCGAAACAAACATTAAAGACATCGCCGCATCGTTTCAAAAAGCAGTTGTTGATGTACTTGTTGCAAAAACAATACGAGCAGCAAAGGAGCATGGAGTACGGGACATCGTATGCGTAGGTGGTGTAAGTGCAAATTCCGAGCTACGCACCCAATTCAAGAAGGCAACAGAAAAGAATACCATGCGTTTCTTTTCTCCCCGACCACTTTTTAGCACGGATAATGCAGCGATGATTGCGATGCTGGGTGCGATGAAATATGAACGCGGCTTGATAGCACCGCTATCAATACAAGCTGAAGCACGAGTACCATTAACGGAGGTATTAGCATAATGAGGATTGAAAGTATTATCGGACACGTCATTGAGGCGCTTGTTATTTTCGGCGAGCGTTCATATATCCCTGCCGATTCGGTGCTGCGGGATTATTTCTCAAGAAAAAAATATCTTGGATCGGGTGATAGACGCAACATCGCTATTCGGTACTATCGTATTATCAAAAATTATTTGCGCCTTGAAGCCATCTTAATTAATGCATGGAAACGAGAAGAGATATTGCCTGAATTAATCGTTGCCGCGAATATGCTCATCTTCGAGAAAACAAGCCCTGAGGATGTGCGCGCTATTATTCGTAATCTACCGAATGAATTTGCCGCCGATTACCCATACGAGTTCTACGTTGAAATGGCAGATACCAATGCAGAGTTGCGGCGTATGGATGTGCTTTCCAGTCATGAGAAGATCGCCATTTATTACTCGATGCCTTTGTGGTTTGTTAAAGCACTTGCACATGAGTACGGAGAAGATGACGTAGAAAAAATCGTTTCCTCACTTAATGACGAGGCGCCGACAAATGTGCGTGTGAATACACTTGTTAGCACACGAGAAAAGCTTGCAGAGATATTTTTACAAACAGGGATTCAAACAACTTCTTCCACGATTGCTCCCGATTCGTTAACTCTTTCAAATAGAGTGAATGCAATGGATTATCCTGCATTTAAGCAAGGGGCATTTGAGATTCAAGATGAGGCGAGCCAACTGGTCGCCCCATTCGCAAAGATCACTTCTTCCAAACCACGCATTCTTGATGTATGCGCCGGAGCTGGTGGAAAAACATTACATTTCGCATCGCTTTCTAATAATAAAGGTGAGATTATTGCAACGGATGTTGATGCAAGAAAACTTGATCAACTAAAATTACGACTCAGGCGCAGCACAGCACAAAACATCCGCATCATACAACCACAAGATCGAGAATCCGTACTCGGTAATAAAAAAGGATCATTTGATGTCGTTCTACTGGATGTTCCTTGTTCAGGCACAGGTACACTGAGACGTAACCCAAGCATCAAATGGAATTTGACCCAAGAGATGCACGACCGATTAGTCGTCAAACAACAAGAGATCATTCAAGCAAACTTCGACTTTGTTAAACCTGGTGGGGTGTTACTCTATGCAACTTGCTCTTTGCTTAAGAGCGAGAGTGAAGATCAGGCAAGATGGATCGTTGAGAAGTACCCTGAGTTTACAATTGAAGAAGAAATTCGTACTCGACCGGATACGGACGGTTGTGATGGGTTTTATGCAGCGAGATTACGGAAGACAGAAGGAAATTAATTCTTCTCTAGAAGTAATCTCTCCACAGGTTTTCCGCCGATCACATGAGATTCGACGATCTCCTTCACATCGTCTTTCGTAACTCGGGCATACCAAATTGCTTCAGGATATACAACGACTACGCATCCATGCTCGCATTGATCTAAACATCCTGACGCATTCGCCCGCACAGAAGTTTTCAATCCACGAGATGTGATCTCGTTCTTGAATTCTGCACGAATTTCCGATGAGCCTTTTGCGCCACATGAACCTCGTGGACTATCAGCAGAACGAACATTCTCACAAACAAAAATATGATGCGTGTATATCGACATTGGTTTACTCTCGTAGATCTGTAACTTTGACTTCTTTTGGAGCAATAAATGAAAATGTATTTTGGGGGATTTTCTTTAACACTGATATTTTTACATTCCCCAGTTTCGTTTTTATCCCGCCTGAATTTGCAGCGATGCTCGTAACGATAAGTGGCTTTGCTTTTGATGAACGTTGGAGAGAAAAGGTAATTGAAGATATTCCAGATTGGTCGAATATCTTCTTGACCGGATCAAGCGGAGTGAGGACAAGAGCCCATGAATTTTTTTTCGATGAGGCAACCTTTGAAGAATAGTTGTTCGAAAAAATGAACATCTCGCTAATGCTCCTCATTTCTTTCTTGTTAGATTTTCCAACAGCATCTACCACAACATGCTTTGTCGTCTTATTAAAATTCCATGTCGTCGTCCCATCGCTAACGATGGTTTCCTTGTTGGTTTCGATTCTGAACTTGTTCGTATGTGGTGCAACCGTAAGTGACATCTTCCCCTCAGCACCGAGTGAGAACGTCGCAGATATGCCTTCACCTGCGAGATATGTCCTCTCAAGCTCCTTTGTGAGCTCTTCAGCGGTCTGCCCGAACGCTACAATTGGCAGAAATACAAGGAAAAACAGGTATTTGACTCTCTTCATAATGAATAATAATACATCATAATTTTCGATGATTTGCGGACTTACCGCAAACGCACCCCCCCCATTCGGTTGTTAGTAGAGGGAGAAAGATCAGATGTGACCGAACCAACGCCCAACATACAAGGTACCCCAGAATCGCCCCATGAGGCGACTTCTCCGATTGCGAAGCCTTCGATTTTTAAGCGTATCCTCAAGATCATTGGACGTACAATTATCATCCTTCTGATCCTTCTTGGCTCGCTTGGTGTCTTTACGCAAACGAAATACTTCCGAGCTATCGTTGCCGATAAACTCACGAGCCTTGTCTCTGATGAGACGAACGGAATTCTTACGATCGAACGTATTGACGGTAATTTCTTTACTGGCTTCACTCTTCACAACGTTCAATTGAAGCTCAAGGGTTCATTCGATACGAATCCCATAATTCGTGTCGGTGAAGTTTTCACACGATACTCGATCATTGATCTCATCACATCGAAAGACCTCCCGATTACTTCTGTAATTCTCCGTTCACCCGATATTCATCTAGTGAAGTTGCAAGGTGATAGCACATGGAACTATGAAAAACTTTTCAAGCCGAGTGCGCCGAAAACGACCATTGATACGTCTCATTTCCGTATGACGATCGACCTTGCAAATTTCCGTATCGAAGGAGGCAGATTGATCGCCCGTGATTTTAACACGAAAGCAACGGTTGCATCAACGAAATATGCACCGTTGCCTGCTATCAATTACGCAGATATCTATCTTGATAGCCTCGATGTTGATATGCGCGGTTATATTAGTGGAGAGTTGAAGCAGCGTGTTCGTATCAACAACATTAGCTTTGTAGAGAAGAGGTCATCATTCCGTCTTCATCACTTGGAAGCAACATTTGATCGTAATGATGAAATCACTTCCATAGAAGGTTTACATATCGCAACTGATAGATCTGCGATCAAGATCAGTGCTTCCGTCAACCCACTTGTGATGCTTGGTGGCAAACCATACGATAGTCTTGGATCATCAAATGCGAAGCTGCATCTTGAAGCCGATGCCGTAAGTACATCCGAACTTCGTCAATTCATCCCCGATCTTTCTATCCTTGGTGGCACACCAGGGCTGATGCTTGATGCAGAGGGGACCTATGGTGATTTGAAGATCACACGGGGAAAACTTATTCTTCGTGGATCGAGCAGTGCATCATTTACAGGCATGATTAAAAATCTTCACAAGCCTGATGATATTGCATTCAACATGGATCTTCAAGGACGTGATCTGAGTGATTCATCGCTCAAATCCTATATTCCCGGCATCCCTGTTAGTGATTTGAGTCGGTTTGGCATCATCAACATTCCTCATCTCCACTTTGAAGGAACACCTCTTACCTTCAAAACAAATTTTGATATTAAAACGACCAATGGAGATCTCGTCGGAAATGGGATGCTTGATATGCGCCCGAAACAGCCTACTTATACAATGGATGTGACTTCCACAAATCTCAATGTGGGCAGACTTGTCGGCGATACGACCTACCGCAGTAATACAAATATCAAGTTGCACGTCAAAGGTAAGGGCTTCGATCTGAAGACTGCCCAAGCAGAGTTTAGTCTTGCAAGCAGTGCCCCTTTCCGGTTCTGGAAATTTGACTTCACCGGCCTTTCAACCTCTGGCACACTCTCAGGAGGAATCTTCAACGTCAACAATACTTCTATAAAATTCGCTGATGGTTCTTCGATCATAAGTGATTACATGATCGTTGATTTTAATGGCAAAGAGACACGTTATGAAGTCTCTGTCAATGCAAATCGTATCCCGATAGCCCACTACCTTTCTCAATTCCCGGACTCTACGAAGATCGATCTCTCCGCGACATTACAAGGCGCAGGAACATCACTTGATGCCCTCGAAGGAAGTGTGGAAGCCGAAATAGATGGGTTAGAGTACCGTGGTCAGCCGATAGATTCAGTTACATTTAGCGCACTGTTCTCTCGTCTAGAGGATGGACGACGCGCAGATCATATCAACAGTTCTATCGCCGATATTTCATTGCATGGCAATTATACACTTGATCGCCTCGTCGAGAGCATAACCTCACGTATAGATGCTGTGTTGAACGACCTTTCGCGCAAGGCTGACGGGATAAAGGAATCACATCTTACGGAAGACCTGAAGAAAGGTAAATTACCAGACTCATTGGAGATGGCTTTTACCGTCAACATGAAAGACCTCCGCGCACTTGATGTTTTTACACCAACTCTTACCTTGCTTGGCGAAGGAAGAATTCGTGGGTTTTTACAAAAACATTCTGATGGGTCAATGGATGTAGATGCTACTGGGAATATCTCGCAATTTCTTTTTCGCACACGAAACGCTCCCGACCCTAAAGCAAAAGATTCAACAGCTCCGAGCAACCTCAGTTTACGTATCTATGATACTGTCCGTTTTTCCGTCGAAGCAACGCATCTGACAAACAACCCACGTTCGGCACTTGATTCGCTCCGAGCTGTTATTGCCCTCTTTAGTGATTCGACGATTCGTTTTAATACGACAACTATTTCACACCCCAACGTCTCGGTGATCTATGACGAAGGAACACTTTCCTATGCTCTTAGTGGTGCATTGCCTGACTTACTAAAAGTTGTTGTCCGTGGGCGTGGAGACTTCACTGCCTCCTCATATCACTTCCCTCTTGATTCGCTCATGCTTGATTTCGGAAATGATTTCCAATGGTATAGCGAACGCCCACCGACGATCACATTTGATTCAACCGGACGAATCTCAATGGATACTCTCTCTCTCTATCATCCCGAACTCGGATATGACCCGGGACGAAGTTTGGCACAGCGTTTGAAGTGTGGCTTCGAGTTGCAGGGTGATTCTATCCATTACGCGTTCTTTGAAGCACCATTATTGAAAGTGAAAGATATTCCTCTTTTCATAACGAATGGAAAGCGAACAAGCGACCTCTCATCTTTCAACGGAAGGGTAACAAACCTGAGAGTAAGTGCATCGGGTGCGATGGCGAACCCGGTATTTAATGCATCACTACTCATTCGGAATTTTATTTATAACAATGTCACCCTAGATAGCTGTAAAGCTGATCTTCTGTATAAAAATTATACGTTGACAGGCATTGCAGATCTCCATGTTGATACTGCTGCGTTCTTAATAGAGTCCGCTCGTGCTGGCAAAAAGATATTACGTTTGCCACCAGATAACGGTTTCCACATAGCAATTGACAGCGTACCACTTCTCTTACATTTAGCCGAGAATGCTGATTCAAAAAGAGCAGCAAATGGATTCGGCAATCGCAGGCAGAGTATCCATGTATCAGGAAAAGCTTTCCCGCTTGATGTTTTTAGTGATTTTCTTCCTGTCGTAAAAGATGCACATGGAGCGATCAGCACAGAGCTCCTTGTCGAGGGCACTGCCGATAGTATTCAATTGTCGGGAAAAGCGAAAGTCCGTGATGGCTCATTCCTTATCCCTACAACCAACATCTATTATGATTTTGATGGCGCATTGTCGCTGGCAGGAAGCAAAATGAGTTTCGATGAATTCAACGTGCGCAATCAAAGCTCGGACGACCCCGATGGCAGAGCTTCTGCAACGGGATATGTGCTCTTCGACGGCTTCAATGTGAAGAATTTTAATTTTAAGGTCAAGACAGATCGTCTTACCGTGCTCACCAATAGCTCGAAAGAATCATTGAAGATTGTCTATGGACCTCTCGCTATCAGTACCGGAGCCCGTTCCATAGAACTTGGCGGCTCTATGGATGCACCCACTCTCTCAGGTGATGTCACTATCCCACAAGCATATTTAACTCTGCCTCAAAATACTTCTTCTACTAGTATTGAACAATCTCGTGACATTGTATTCCGTATCGTCAATCTCGGTGAGAATGATACCACGGGTTCGCAGATCATTGACACCGCCAAGTTCGATTCCCTCATTACAGAGTCCATATATGACATTGAAGATCGTGACCCGATCATCCGCAAACAGGAAGTAAAGCAAGGGATTGCAACGAAAGATCCAAAAGCTGCACTGATTAAAAAGGGTTCTGCAAGTGATGATCTCAGCTTCCAGGATAAATTGCTTTATGATGTATCACTCAATATGCCCGGAAACACATTCATCAATATCTATTTTAACCGTGGTATCGCATTAACGGGTGAAGCACTCTTTGCCGAAATTCGCTCCGTTGGAGATTTTAGTATAAAACGCAACAATCCAGGTGATCAATTGCTTTTTGTCGGTACTTTACAGCTCACGAATCAGTCAAGCTATAAATTCTTGAGGGAGTTTAGTCCAGTGACTGGTACACTCGAATTTTTTAATGATGTAGCGAACCCAACCTTAAATCTTCGTGCCGAATATATTGGCACAAGTAATTCAAGCGGCCAGGATGAACAGATTAAAATCGTACTCATCATCCGAGGCACGCCGAATGAACCTGAGCTGACGATGGAATTATATAGAAAAAACTCTTCCTTTGGTGCTTTCGAGAAGGAGAATAAACCCCAAGATGAAGTAAATACAGATGTACTCGTCTTTCTTTCAACCGGTAAATTGCCGAGTGGACTTTCGAATGCTGAAAAACTGAATGTTGCAGCATCATTAAATTCTGTACTACCGAGCTTTGCGAGTTCGTATTTCAACAACCTCATTGGAACACTTTCGCTACAAAGATATATTCGTAATATTAGTTTTGAATCAGGTAGTTCGATTGCTTCTTCAAAAGTGAAGTTAACTGCAGGGTTGGGCGATGTAACCTTCCGCGTTGGTACAGGGAAATTGAATGAACAACCGCTTGCTGGAGAATATACAGTTGAAGTACCATTAAGTCAGTTTTTCAATTTTTCTTTGGCAAGAAATGTCATTTTTCAATTTCAAGCTTCGAATTATGATCTTGAAACATTGAAGGCTGCATTAATTGCACCACCTACCTTTGTAGGCACAGTTGAATTTCGCATTCCGTTGCCGTAAACATATTTTAAGGCAAAACAATAATGTCACACATCCTTATTATCGAAGACGAAACGAAGGTAGCGAGGTTTATCCAAAAGGGATTACTCGCTGAAGGCTTCGAACCGGATATTGCCGCAACGGGCGATGAGGGTCTGCGTCTTGCCTCAGAACATGCCTACGACGTTATTACCGTTGACCTCATGATGCCTGGACGTGATGGCTATAATGTTATTGCAGAACTGCGCTCACAGAAGAATACTGCATCAGTTCTTGTGCTTTCTGCACGTGACGGTTTGAACGACAAGCTTAAAGGTTTTGAGGTAGGCGCAGATGATTACTTGGCGAAGCCATTCGCATTTGAAGAATTACTTGCAAGGCTTCGGGCATTGAGCCGACGTTCTGCAAAAGAATACGACGATGTAACCACATTACATTACGCCGACCTTACTCTCGATCGTATCACCCATGAAGCCCGACGTGGTGGAAAGAAAATAGAACTTACAACGACAGAGTTTCGTCTCTTGGAGTGCTTCATGCGTCAACCGGAAGTAGTACTTTCTCGTGCGAAAATTGGCGAGGCTGTATGGCGCGAGCAGTTCGACCGTGAATCGAATGTGGTTGATGTCTATATGATGTACCTTCGCAAAAAAATAGATGGCATTGAGGGATGTGAACCCCTTCTCCAAACTGTTCGCAGCAGAGGGTATGTACTCCGTATCAATGTTGTTGAAGCATAATGCCCCTTCCGCAAACCGGTATTCGCTTGCGAACGACAGTGCTTATTGCACTGACCTTTACACTATTTCTCTCCCTCTTTTTTATCGTCAGCTATTTTTCGGTTCGTAGTTCACTTATTGACCGTAGCATCCGAGAAGTACATACCCAAGTCCATGTTCTTCTCGGGCGTCTCCCTTCTCTTCCAACACAGCAAGTATTTGACTCTCTTTACCATCAACATGGTATGACGGGTGAGTCTTCACTTATACTCATTATTCAAGATCAAAAGGGTGAGACAATACTTAAAGCCGCACCTCTCAATGAGCTAATTGTCTTAAAGAGTCTTGAGCAATTTACCGAAAGTAACCGAACAGATTTTACCATTGGTAACAACTCATTCCGTGTCGTGATGTTTCAGGATGGGAAGTATGGCGTAAAGGCTGCGATCAACATGGTTATTCTCCATGAAGTATTGGAAACAATGCTTGCCGAGTTCATCATTCTCTTACTTGTCGGGGTAGTAGTTTCTATTGCTCTTGGATTTTTTCTCTCGGCAATATCATTAAAACCACTCACTGATCTTCTTTCAGCTGCGCGACTTATACGCGACCCATATTCCCATTTAACTCGCTTACCCATTCCAAAAACCATTATTGAACTGCAAGAACTTGCTTCCGCTATTAACGCCATCCTTGATGAGCGAGATGCTAGTATCGAGGGGCTTCGCAATTTTACTGCTGATGCCGCTCATGAACTTCGTACGCCGCTGACGACAATGAAGGGTGAGATAGAAGTTGAACTTCGGATGCCAGATACTTCGCAGAAAGAAAAAGAAACATTACAGAGTTTGCAGGAAGAAGTTGAACGCTTGATCGCTATTGTACAGGACTTATTATATCTTGCACGGATGGAGCAAGGTGATGAGTCTATCGAACAAGAAGCACCATGGAGTTTACTGATGATGCTCGAAGGGGTTCGTACACGTCTTGAGACGGTAGCCTCATCAAAGCAACAAACAATTTCGATCTCTTTTACGCAAGATGCCGAATGTTCGTTTCCCCAACTGCGTATTGAGCGTATGATCTATAATGTCCTCCTGAATGCTTTACAGTATTCACCACATGAGAGTGAAATACAAATTGCGATGAAGCCAAATGACCTGGGCACAGCAATTACCATTACGGATACGGGCGTTGGTATATCTGAAGAAGACCTTGGTCATATCTTCGACAGATTTTGGCGCGCCGAGCGCTCACGCAACCGTGCCAGTGGGGGCGCAGGCTTAGGGCTAGCGATCACACGCTCTATTGCAAATAAATATCACATAGATATACAGAT
>JBKJHR010000066.1:0-7856 GCA_046598695.1 Kapaibacterium sp. (SeqCode) | reverse complement strand
TATTCCGTCACTCCAAACAAGAAGGGGTAAGAGGATAAGTAAAACAATACATATCTCTTTTGCGGCGAATGCAAAGAATGCACAGAAAAAAGAAAGCACAGTCCATGCGATCGCATTCTTACCTTGCTCACATGCCCTTGCTGATGCGAGAAGGACGGACATCATAAAGATCACCGCGATTACATCTGTGCGTGCTGATATCCATAACACATTTGAATCATGTGAGCAGCTAACACCAAAGAAGATTGCTACCAAAAACGCGACAACCCTATTAAGACGAAAGAAACGTTGAACAAAATAATAGATAAGTATTGAGGCAATTGCATGGAGAAGGATATTCGTTGCATGGAAGGCATAACCATTCCACCCCCATAGCAGAAAATCCCATGAGTACGTTATATTTGCTGTAGGTCGCCAATACTGAGGGTTCGGATCGTCGCGCCAAAAAGCAGCGATGACATCGCCAAATGTGCGAATAGGCGCAAGCACATCAAAGAAGGCATAATCATCAGGTGTAAATCCCGAATATATTGCACCATGCCATACCAGCAGAACGACGAGTAGAATAACAAATCCAACAAGCCAGTTGCTAAGTGGAGAATTCTGCTCGTTTGTTAATTTCGTGGTCAATAGTTGTCGAAAGGTCGAATGAATAGTAACAGTCCAAACACTTTATTTCCGTGATGATCTTTTTTAATAAGAAATAGATTGTTTGTATATAATACAAGGAAGAAGGCAAACGGTTGCAGGAAAATGACGAAAAGCCCATTCTCCGCGTTTTGCGGATGATTTGTTGTAATTTTGCGGATAATATGATGCGTGACTTTCCATTACATCTTTCTCACCCTGACGTTCATGGTTCACTTCCGCTTGTGCTCGGAGTGACGGGGCATCGTGATCTACGCGCTGAGGACGTACCTCAGCTCGAAGAGCTTCTGCGTTCGATTATCAATGATTTCCGTTCACACTACCCAACAACACCGCTTATTATGCTTACTTCGCTTGCCGAAGGAGCGGATAGGCTCGGTGCGAGAGTGGGCTTGGAATGCGGAGTAAAGATACTCGCACCGCTCCCGATGCCGATCGACATTTATGAGCAGGATTTTACGACGGAGACTTCGAGAGCAGAATTTCACGAGTTGCTCCAACAGTGTGAACGCTCGTATGTCGTCCCATTCAGCGAAGGCGTAACGCGGGAGAACTTGAACGAGACCTATAACCGTAACAGCCAATACGGACAAGTTGGCGGGTATATTGCGCGATATAGCCAAATACTTATAGCGTTTTGGAATGGCAAGCACCTTGATTCGCAAGGCGGCACATCAAATGTGATACGCTATAAGTTAGAAGGGCTTGCCGAGCTTGAAGAAGCAGAACAGAATCCGCTCGATCCGCCGGAAACAGGTCCTGTCTATCATATTGTTTCTCCGCGTAAGAGTGAGGAAACAACCTTAGGCGATCCATTCACGATAAAAACATATTTCCCCAAAGGATATGAGAGCGAAGAGGCTGCAGAGAAGCATCATCGCAGGATCTACGAACAGATCGAGACCTTCAACCGTGATGCTGGTCAGCTTGAAGGAAAGTTGACGAAGGAAAGAGCACAAAGTAAAAAGTATCTTTTTCCAGAAGAGCATTATAATACGCTTTCGCCCGCGCTTAGATCAACGATAGATAATTTCACACTTGCAGATTCGCTTGCATCATATTTTCAGCATTATACGATTCGTGCATTCAGGGGACTGTTTCTTCTCGTCTTGACGGCAGCGACATTTTTCGATGTTTACGCACATCTTATTCATGATGAGCGTAGTATTCTTATTGGATACCTCATTAGTTTGCTTGCGGCATTTTTGTGGTACGAATATGCAAAACATAAACATTTCCAAACGAAGTATCTGGATTATCGCTCTCTTGCCGAGGGGTTACGTGTGCAATTCTATTGGCAATTTTCAGGTGTAAGGAATTCGGCGAGCGAGTTTTATATCCGTAAGCAAAAAAGCGAACTCGATTGGATACGCTTTGCGCTCAGAACCCTCGCAATCTCAGCTGACGAAGAATCGCTCTCTTCCGAAGAACATACTTCCGAGAGCCGCATGAAGCGCTTGGAAGTGACCCAGAAGTATTGGGTTGAGGATCAGGCGAAGTATTACAAGAAAGCGTTGCATCGGGATCATATCCAGCTGCATAAACTGGAGCGTGCAATTAACTACATCTTTTTTATCGGTGTCGCTTTAGCGGCTCTTCAGCTTTTCATCGAACCGAATCACTATCTGATCGTGGCGATAGGTCTTGCTCCTATCGTTGCGGCACTTATTGGCAGTTACATCGAAAAAAACGGACTCATTGGTCACATCAAGCAGTATGAACGTATGAGTACACTCTTTGCTCGAGCGAATAATTTGATATTGGGATTTGTGGAGCAAGGAAAGCGGAAGGAAGCCTCGCTCTATATTTTCGAGCTTGGCAAAGAATCACTCGCTGAAAATGGCGACTGGCTCCTTCATCACCGCGAACGGCCGTTAGAGGTGCCAAAAGGGTAAACTACTTATCTCCGCAAGAAAGATATAGCTTCAATGCCCTATCATATTTGATGTAGGATGCCTCGTAGGATTTCTTCTGTTCAGCAAACATTTTTTGTATTGCAGGAAGCCCAGATTTGATCTTTTGAACGGCATAGGCATCGGCACGTTCTTCGGCATTTTCTAATTGCCACTCTGTGCGCTCGAAGGTGTCGTATGCTTTCCAGTACCGTTCTTCCAAACTTAGCAATATCTCGCGTTCCTTTTGTACCTTTGAAAGAAGCGAGGCACAACCTTCCTTCGTTGGTAATATCTTTAGTAAGTAAGGCTGTGGATAACGTTCTGGGACGACGATTGGATTGCCTTCCAAGTCCTCTGCCTGCACACTCCATGCGAAGGATGCGCCGGTAATCGGTGGCTGCACTTCACTTGGCCAGAGCAACTGTGTAGCACCCACGCTCTTGCGCTCGAAGAATGGGAGATTCAATGCGTATGCCTGTTGAGACGTTTGTCCGGGAAGTATTTCAACAATACGAAGTCTATAGGTCACAGGCATCGAAGGAGACGGGATCACCGGTATCCAAGAGAAGTTTGTTTGGTTCTCAAAACCAGCGACAAGCTCTGTTTTATCTTCGGGCATAACGAGTCTTGGCAATTCAAACTTCTGCAAGTAGAATTGTTTACAATCATTATTAGAGTTTGAGAGTCGTGACGTTGCAGCGACGGTCTGGATACATATCTCATACGACCCTTCAGGTAAAATACC
Source organism: Kapaibacterium sp. (SeqCode) (assembly GCA_046598695.1). GTDB lineage: Bacteria > Bacteroidota > Ignavibacteria > Palsa-1295 > Palsa-1295 > JBKJHR01. The sequence continues at coordinate 4,568 of JBKJHR010000066.1, read as the reverse complement.
TGTGCGCATTGCTGATTGCCTTACCTCGCCAATGTAGTTGATCGCATTATCAGGAAAAATATCATTGGCAAACATCGTAAGCGGCTGACCAGGTGGGAGCGTGATGATGGGCATTAACTCCGTCTTGGTATTTGCGACGACCGTTCCATTAAGAGAAAGACGTGCATCAATGCGAACTTCGATCGGCTGTATATTCCGATTGATAAGAAGAAGCTGGATGGTTTCGCGATTACTTCTCCAATCGGAAATTTTTGTTGATGGGCGCGGAGACATCGAAAGCGTGATATGCACGGGTTCTTCTTGCGCAAAGCCAAGAGACGACATACACAAAACAAAAAGCAGGGTTATATATAGTGACCGTGTCATTGCTTTAATAACGATTTGAAAATAGGTGCTGTGACATTATTTTGCGCCAATGAGAACAAAAGCTGCCCAGTGCGAGGGTCTATCCTCGCCGTAGCGTTTTCGGACGATCTCACGTTCGCTAAGCTCAGCGTTTCTAAGGGCTTCCGCCTTTGATTTCCCGGAGAGCAATTCCCGATAAAATCGGATCATTAGCTCTCGCGTCTCACGATCTGGTACTTGCCAAAGAGAAAGTAGGACATTCCGTGCCCCAGCGATCAGAAATGCTCGAGTAAGTCCATACACACCCTCACCGGGTTGCACAGCACCTCTGCCACTTTCGCAAGCGGAGATAGTAACGAGGTCAGTCCCATTCAAGTCAATCTCCGATGCTTCTAATGCGTTTACGACACCATCGTTATTTGGGTCTGAACTTGCGGAGTTCGATAACAGCGTCTTATTCGCACCTGCAAGATAGAGACGCGAAGAGAGCAGTGGAGTTTCGATCTCTTGATCAGTGCCAAGCGTAAGAATAGATTCTCTTTTTCCTGCATCGGCGAATGCCGCATGAGTTGCTATGTGCAATACTTTTGGATGAGTCAATTGGCGGAATTGCACTTCGGTTGCATCGGTATCAAGATGTAATTCCACCGAATATCTTACTTTCTTGAATTCTTCGCCAATATATATTACTTCATTCGAGCTGTTCGGCAAAGCTTCTAGAAGAGAAGTCGACTCCTTCTGACTGATCGGAGATGAAGTATTTATTCTCTCGATATTCTTATTGGGTGAGTAATCAAAATTTGGTGCACCAAAAGCTACGAAAGAATTGACTGTGTCATTCATTACATCGCTTGCAAGAATATCGCGGGTGCTAGTTACATATCGGAAGTTGTATCTTTCAAGAAGCAACTCGCCCTTAATATTTCGAAGCGGAGCTAGAGAAATTTGGTGATAAATTCCGTCCGGTGATATGACAATGCTGTTCGCATCACCCAAATATCCTTCGAGCCCTGACCACAATACTTTCGTTACGAGCGCACTAATAATAATAGCTTTTTTGGAGCGTTTATCCATTGCCTGGAAATACTGTCGGATGACCGTTGAATCTTCGATCTTCTCTGCAATGCCAAGAATGGCTATGCGTGGGCGGGTTGAATCGTATTCTCCAAGTGTAAGTGCGGTGTAGAATGATGTGTCTGTCCTACGCTCACCGTCGTAATAGGGAAATTTTGACAATTCTATCCCGATCTCTTTTTTCGCGATAGCTCTTTGAACATCTTGCCACTTCGTTTTTTTGAGGGTACTAAGACCAGTAAAGAAACTTGATTTTTTTGCAAGTTCTTTTTCGATCTTATTTAACGATGTTTCGATAGAGTCTATGGTCGTAAGTGTATGCTCGGGTAGCTCCAGTGTTGCACGTGCAAGGCGTGAGCGGCGAGTGCGGAGTGTGGCAAGGTTGTCGAGTAAGAGGAGAGTAGAAGAATCGCCAGAACGTGAGAGTATCTTCGTTTGTGATTGCAAACTTGTAATGACGATTCCTTTTTGAAAAAGGAGGGCATCATAATATACTTGCGTTGCCTGAGGATATATCGCCGATGCACGTATCGTTGCACTACCTATCCGTGCAAACTCTTCACCGACAAGAGCCAAGAAGGAGAGACGTTCACGTTCGCTCGTATATCGGAAGTTTTCTTTTGTGGCTTCGCGGAAAATATCAAGCGCGGAAGAAAATGCTGAGAATGCTTCAGCATATTTTGATTGGGCCTCTAAAATAGATCCTTTCGCAATCCAACATTCTGCCGTGAAGGGGTGTGTTGGTCCGCTTGCTTTAAGTGCTATCGTAAGCGCATCATTAACATTCTGAAGTGCCGAATCGGTATTGCCAAGCGTAAGGCGTGTCCGCGCAAGTGAGATGGCTATACGGGCAGTGAGCGGATGTCTATCGCCAGGGGTATTTTTTGCTGATGCTCGTGCTTTGATGAGTGCATCTTCTGAAGCATGGAATTCATTGATAGAAAAATAGTATTTCCCAAGTGCTTCATATAGCCGAGCCGCTTCTTTACTTTCTCTTCCATATTGGTTCAATACAACCGGTTCGATTTCTTGCAACAAGGCGCGAGCCGAATCATATTCCCGAGTAGAAATATATTGCTTTGAAAGCACAACGGCTGCCATCGCGGTAAAACCGTTTTGCTTCCCAAGTTCACGAGTATATATCTCGTATTGTCTACGAGCGGCATTACGGGCGGCATCGTATCTGCCTTGCTCTGCATAGAGCACTGAGAGATTGCTTAAGATCGAAGCGGTAAGGAGTGGTTCGGCATTCCCTGAATTCACAAAATATGAATATGCCTTTAGATATGCGTCTTCGGCAATTGCATATTTACCTAATTCTTGCGTAAATGTGCCGAGTTGAAATGTGAGTTCTGCTTGGTTTGCTTGTGTGAGCGATGTGGATGAAAGGGTAGCGCGGGAAAGTTGTTCGCCTTCAAAATACGAAGCGGTCAGATAGAGACTATCCAACCGCTTTGTGATTTCTGAAAATGATTGTGCAGTTGCACTTGAAAGAGCACCGAGGAGAAGAAGGAATGCGATACCTAAGCGTTTTTCTATGGTCACGGAACAATGATGCTTTTAGCATCAGACGCCTCCCCTTTGCGTTCGCCACTTGTCGGTACGATTCGTATTTCAACCTTCTCACCGGAATGAAGATTTTGCAAATGCGCGCGCGTCTGAGTTGTTTGGCTAACAGAAGAGAATTTATCCTCGTTCGCACGTTTGATCTCTACGATATACCCAAGCGCATTCTGGCTTGAGGACCAACGCACCAACACTGCACCTTTTGTCAATTCGTCAAGGACAAGATTTTTCGGAGCAGATAGGTCATTATTGCTTGCGAGCTGATTCATTCTTACTGCATCGATCGAATCTTGATGGTGTTTCTCAGCGGAAGTCATCGTCTGGCTCCCATTTGTACCGCGAAATGTTGTGGTCGGGTTCTGCGTAGGATTTGTCTGATCTGCTGGGGTAGTATTCACAGCCAAATCATTAGTCAGTTTCTCGTTCTGCCCAAGATTTGTGTTTTGATTCTGAGCTGTTGTCCCACCTTGAGGATTTTCTGTCGCCCAAGGATGCCAAAGCAATGCAAGGATGACAGCCATGCCGATACCGAGCGATGCACCTGCAAAGATCGGCTTCATCTTAAAGTTATCGCGTATCGTTGCGAAGAATCCTGAACGAACCTTGGCTGCACGTGCCGCTGATTCAGCAACAACTGCTTTGGGAAATCTTTCTTGCACTGTATGATACGCTGAGGAAATGTCACTCTCGCTTGGCATTTCGCTTGAGCGCATATAGCCATACATCAACTCGAGATCACGAGCATCGGCGGTAAAACGCTCAGAAAGCTCTGGATACTTTGACGTGTAGAGACGAATGACCTCATTCGTATCACCTGATTCGAGAATGGTGACGAGAAATGCGTCGGAAAATTGATGTACTATGTGTTCAGCCTGTGTCATGCGTAAAATTTCGATACGATTACTACAAGGAAGATAAAAATACCTTTATTCTGCAATGCAGAGTAAAATGCTGTCAGTGCCTCCTCTTCGGATGAGCCCCCAGAACTTTCGCCAGGAACACTATCCTTAGTATATAATCGTCTGAGCGTCGCACTTTGTGACGCAGAAAGTGAAGAAAGTACAGATTTATGCTTAGAAATGAGCTTTTGGCGCAAAATGGCGATACCGCGCTTATGAATTTGCCGAGCGTTTGCAACGCTAATACCGATCTTCTCCGCTATTTCCTCATATTCCAAACCCCCGATGCGCTCTTCGACGACGATCTTATATTTTCCGTCAAGTTCACCTAAGAGCCTCGTGATCTCCATTCCCCCGAGAATGAAATCGGATAGATCAGCCTCACCTGTTGCCATCAGAGGGAGCTTGCTTTCCCATTGGGAGCCTCCTTCGTCATCGTTTGAGACCTCATCAATACTGACAAAGACCTTCCCGCGACGGTTACGTTTGCGATTGTAATCAAGTGCGGTGTTTTCTGCTACGACGTGGACAAAACCGAGCACACGCCCTTGTTCTATGACTTTCTCTGCCTTTTCCGGATTGCGAAATGTGGCGAGAAGCTTTTCGAGGCAGTCAAGTTGAATGTCGCTGATCTCGTCTGTGGAGAGGGCATTGCGCCAGCGTTTTCGGATCGTTGCAAAAACG
>JBKJHR010000025.1:0-5787 GCA_046598695.1 Kapaibacterium sp. (SeqCode) | reverse complement strand
TTGCCTACATCCAAGCAACGATGGGCAAGTAACATTTCCGGTTTTATTTTCGTAGACGAATGATCCCCTGAGGTATGGCTGAATACATTCAGCACGGCTCAGGGGATTCTTTTCTTGATTACGATTGTCAAAGTATCTATGAAGAATCGTCTCTTACTTACATTTGGTCTCTTGGCATTTTTGGCATCCTCCGTTTTTGCCCAAGCCAAACTCCTCATCCCGATGGATCTCGATCAGCCTGACCACTTGAAGGCGTATGGTATTACCTATTGGGGACTCAATAAAGGTATCGAAATTGATTGGTTGCTGAACTATCGCGGTGGCAGCTTCATGGCTGATTATACCGATGTACTTGCCGCCGAGTGCCGCATTCGTGGCGTTGGCTTCGAGAAGATCGATGCGTCAAGTGCATCATCTATCTATGCCCTTGTTCAATCAGAATCGAAGAACATGGATGTGGTGAAGTTGGAGAAGGCTCCGCGCATTGCCGTCTATGTGCCGCCGGGGTTTCAGCCCTGGGATGATGCCGTGACACTTGCGCTTGATTACTCCGAAGTGCCTTATGATAAGATATGGGATGAAGAAGTGCTTTCCGGAAAGCTTGCAAAGTATGATTGGCTCCATTTGCATCATGAAGATTTTACGGGGCAGTATGGGAAGTTCTATGGTTCATCGCATATTGAGCCATGGTACCAAGCACAGGTTCGCTTGCTCGAAGGCGAAGCGCAGAAACTTGGCTTCGCAAAAGTGAGCGAGATGAAAAAGTCTGTTGCAAGAAAGATCAAAGAATATGTTGGCAATGGTGGATTCATGTTCGCGATGTGTTCGGCGACAGATAGCTATGATATTGCCCTGAGCGCAGAAAATACCGACATTTGCGATGCCGTCTTTGACGGTGATGGTATTGACCCAAATTATCCGCAAAAGATAGATTTTAGTAAGACCTTTGCATTCGAGAATTATACCATTGAGACGAACCCGATGGTCTATGAGTATTCAAGTATTGACGTGCAGCCACAAGAGATCGGCACACCAGATAATGACTATTTTACGCTCTTTGATTTTTCGGCGAAGTTCGATCCCGTCCCGACCATGCTTACCCAATGCCATGTAAACGTTGTTCGAGGCTTTATGGGGCAGACGACCATGTTCCACAAGAATCAGATCAAGAAGAACGTTACCATCTTAGGTGAGCGCAACGGTTCTGATCAAGTACGCTATCTGTATTCTAACTTTGGTAGAGGTTTTTTCGCATTCTATGGCGGGCATGACCCTGAAGATTATCAACATCAAGTTGGTGATCCGCCGACAGATCTCAAACTCCACAAGCAAAGCCCGGGTTATCGCCTTATCCTTAACAATGTGCTCTTTCCTGCGGCGAAGAAAAAGAAGCTGAAGACGTAAAAAAGGAAGCCACTCGCTTTTAAGACGGTACTTTTTTCCCTTTTGCGTGCAATTGCTGATCGTATGCGCGGACGAACTTCAGATCGTCATACGTTATCGAAGGATCATCAAGAAACTCCATCACTGGCTTCAAGAAGAGAGAGTTGACTGATGAGAATGCCGTGCGAATTTTCTTTGCAGTTTGATGCGTAACGAGACGGTCAATAGAGGTGATCTCTCCGACAGCAATTGCCTCAGCCAGATGGTCAGCGATAGTTAGTTTGCTGATGGCACGTCGATCGGCAATTTCCGCGATCGATTTCCCTTGATTAAATAAAAGAGCGGATTGCAGGCTTGTCTCCTTTGCTTTTGCAGGGGGCGGGGGGGCTTGACTATCTCCAGCGATCTTCGCTGTCTTGATGCTCTTGTTTTCTTTCACATATTCGGAGATAGCTTTGAGGAAGAGATCGCCAATATCCGCAGCTTTTTTCTCACCAACACCAGATAGCTTTAGCAGATCCTTTTTTGTTTGCGGCAATAATGCTGCCATTTGCTTGAGAACCGAATCCGGAAAAATGATATAGGCAGGCACATCCTTCTCATTCGCAATTGCCATACGTAGATCGCGCAAACGGATAAACAACTCTGCATTTACATCTGGCAGATCGGCGGTGACGGTGCGAGATTTCTCAGGAGCGTCATCCTTCGACTTCTTCGTTTTCGTGGGGAATGGTGCGAGCTGGATCACAGCCTTGCTCGCAATAATGTCATTGCCGAATTTCGTTAGTTTCAAATAGCCGTGCTCTTTATCACGCGCCAAATATCCCTCTTGCTCCAACTCACGGGCAACATGTTGCCACTGCACTTTCTTCAGATCTTTACCGATACCGAAGACGGGGAGTGTATGATGTCCGTTGTGAATAATACGGTCTTCTTTTTCATTGCCAAGAAGAATATCAATGATATACCCCGCTCCGAATCCGCTATAACGTTGTGTGGTGCGGATGATCGTTGAAAGGAATTTCTGCGCAGGGATGGTCATATCAACGGTATCACCCTTCACTGTTTTCAGACCGAGGCAATTATCACATGCGCCGCAATTATCCTCCGGTACGACATCACCGAAATACTCCAAGACCATTTTCTTTCGACAGGTACGAAGCTCGGCATACTTGCACATCAAATTCAGATTCGCAAGATTATTTGTAATGACATCTCTGGGAAGTGAGTCATTCGTGATGAGGCGCGTCATCTTGATCTTGTCGCCGGGCGAATAGAAGAGGACACAATCGGAGGAAAGACCGTCGCGCCCGGCTCTGCCTGTTTCCTGATAATACCCTTCGATATTTTTTGACATATCGTAATGCACGACAAAGCGGACATTTGATTTATCAATGCCCATACCGAAGGCGATGGTTGCGCACATGATGTTTACCTGATCGCGGATGAACATTTCCTGATGTTTGGATCGCTGCGATGATGTCATACCCGCATGATATGCCAATGCCTTCATCCCTCGCGTATTCAATCTATCGGCAATGCCTTCGGTGCTGGCGCGGGACATACAATAGATGATCCCCGATTCATCCTTATGCGTTTCGAGGAAGCTCACGAGATCGTTGAACGTATCGCCTTTGGGTTTGACGTAATAGATCAGATTCGGGCGGTTAAAACTTGCTTTATAGCGTGATGCACTTTTAGAAATTTGTAACTGCGTTACAATATCTTCGGCAACGCGCGTTGTTGCTGTTGCCGTGAGTGCCATGATCGGCACTTTCGGGAAGCGCATTCTCAGCATCGAAAGCTTGCGATACTCCACGCGGAAATCATGTCCCCATTCGCTGATGCAATGCGCTTCGTCAATTGCGAAGTAGGCAAGATCAAGCGTACCTAAGAACTGCAAGAAATCTGGCATCACGAGGCGTTCGGGGGCGACATAGAGCAGCTTTACCGCGCCGCGTTTGACGAGATCTTTCCGATGCGAGACCTCATACGCATCAAGCGAGCTATTGATGAATGTGGCGGGGACACCAAGCTCATGCAGGCTATCCACTTGGTCCTTCATCAGCGCGATAAGCGGACTGATAACAATGACAAGCCCTGGCATAAGCAGGGCAGGAAGCTGATAGCAGAGGGATTTGCCACCGCCAGTCGGCATCAGGACGAAGGTGTCCTTGCCATCCAAGACATCCTGAATGATCTCCTGCTGGAGCGGACGGAATTCGTGGTAACCGAAATACTTTTCGAGTGCGTCGTGTAGGTGCCTATCGTTCATGCGTGAAATATACGGAAGGATCTGTGATTGTTATGAAGTGGGTATTATATTTCAGAATGGCTTGTAATCCATTCAATGAACAAATGATTCAAGATATGATTTATGCGGGTGTGACTGAGGTCAGGGTAATATGTCACGCCAAGCGTTTCAAAGCACCTTCGTGGCGACGAACACTTTCCGAGGCGAGGCGTTTAATATGTTCATCAGAGAGTTCGATCATCTCACGAACCCCAGAACGCAGGAGATCCATATATGGTACACCGAGCCGCTCGGCTCGTTGCTTGAGTCCTTTTGCCTCTTCTTCTGTCAGTTCGATCTGGTAAGTCTGCATAAAAAACCAACACCCCGAAAATTTGATAGGTTCACAGAAGCCTTCAATGATGCCCTCACCTATAACAAACGGAATTCACCACAGCGAAAGTATGGGCTTTAAGGCAGCAGATGAGCAGTGAGTTGAGTGCGATGCTGCCAGAATGACAGCAAACCTCCATCAGGCTACCGAATGATATACTGCCTGGACGTCATCATCTTCTTCCATTTTGTCCACCATCTCGAATACTTCTTCGGCTTGTTCCTCGGTTAATTCTTTGGTGGTCGTCGGCAGACGTTCGATCTTCGATTCGGTAATGGGTATCTTTTTCTCTTCGAGTGCTTTCTGCATTCCGGCAAAATCGGTGAAGGAGGTATAGACAATGACCTCATCATCTTCGAGCTTAATATCTTCAGCACCAAAATCAATGAGTTCTAATTCCAGCTCTTCCATATTGACTTCCTTTGCAGGAAGTTTAAATACACCCTTCCGCTCGAACATAAAGTCGAGCGAACCTGCCGTACCCATCTGTCCACCGGCACGGTTGAAGTAACTGCGAATATTCGCCACGGTACGGGTTGGGTTGTCGCAGGCACATTCGATAACGACGGCGATGCCGTATGGTCCATATCCTTCATAGACCACTTCCTGGAAGTCTTCCGCATCCTTGCTTGAAGCACGCTTGATAGCATTCTCTACGCGGTCTTTGGGCATATTGACGCCCTTCGCATTTTGGATAGCAGCACGCAATCTGGGATTGGCTTCGGGATCTCCACCGCCGAGCTTCACAGCAACAGCGATTTCCTTACCCAATTTGGTGAACGCCTTGGACATTTTGTCCCAACGTTTCATTTTGCGTACTTTGCGAAATTCAAAGGCTCTTCCCATAGTGTTCGGAATTGATTATTTCTGAGGGCGAATGTAACAAGAAAAGGGGAAGTTTTGTCCACATGGCGGGATGCCGCAATAATCTTTGTATCTTTGCACATACATCTTTCAACTTTATCGTTATGAAAAAAAATCTTCTGACCCCGATCGCCGCCGCCATAGCCATCTTTGGATTCTTTTCCCCGTGGGTAAGCTGCGGTGTGGTGAAGATGAGCGGCTTAGATCTCGCCTCTGGTGGCAGTGATAAAGGACTTGGTTCTGATATGGCTACGAGCAACACGAGCGGCGGAAACTCTCTCCTCTGGATCGTCCCGCTTGCCGCAATAACGATCATCGCAATTTATTTCATCTACAAGAACAAGAATAAGGTAAGGATGGCGATGATCCCGACGATCATCGCAAGCGGATTGGCGCTTGGCATTATGGGTGTCAAATATATGGACGTAAAGAAGTTGAACTCTGATGTTACAGAGAAGATGGATGAGAAGCCGAAGGACGGGACATCATCAGAAGAATCTACCGGTGATTCATCCACGAAAGAACTCTCCAAAAGCATGAAGAACATGATGTCGGATATGGTGAAGATCGAATGGGGCTTTTGGCTTACAGCTTTTGCATTTGTCGGCTGCATCGTCGGAGCGACGCAGTTAAAGGGTGTGCCTGTAGTACCAGTCGACATCGCAGGAATTCCGCCAACTCTTCCCGAGGACGGCAGCAAAATGAATCAGGATCTGGGGATGTAACCTTGCTACAGCTATTGTGTTGTTATTAACTATATGTATAGCAATATGAAAAAAGTACTGGTCATCATTCTTTCTTTGATCGCGATTGCGAATCTTTCCGCCCAACAATCGGGGAAGATACTGATTGTGTCGTGCGATTCTCTTCGCTCATTTGACGGAGCATTTGCTTTATATTCCTTCAATAGAGT
>JBKJHR010000172.1:0-11594 GCA_046598695.1 Kapaibacterium sp. (SeqCode) | reverse complement strand
GATGCTCGCACGGGTAATCAAGTCTTCGAGGCAGAAACATACCATGCTCCTCCTTCGGCACGCATTACAAATCTTGTACAGGAAAATGTGATCGGAGCAACGCGTGCGCCAACCGGTGAAGTCCATATACGTGGGCAACATGGCGAATTCACCTACTACGTTGATGGGATACCCGTTCCGCTCGGCGTTTTTGGTGGGCTTAACGAAGTCGTTGATTCGAAGGTCATTGACCGCGCAACCTTCCTCACAGGAGGTTTCCCTGCCGAATATGGCGGACAAATGGCAGCTGTCGTGGATGTGCAGAACCGCGTACCATCCGGTCATGCTCATCTTGATTTTTCGACGTATGCAGGAAGTTATCTCGGTATAAATAATGTCTCACCTGATTCTCTTGGTATCGGAGCAGGTAAGCTTGGTCTTATCAACTCGAATGGGAAAAGTCTATCTTTCAGCGACCATCTTGGTAGCCTCGGCTTCTTCATCTCCGGTTCACGCCAAGAAACGGATCGCCGCATTGATCCACCACTCCCTTACGTATACCATAATCACGGCTTCGATTATTTCCTCTATGGTAAACTTGATTATATCTTAGGTGAAAACGACTATCTAACAATGAATCTGAATTGGGGAAAAACGATCACACAAACTCCTTACAACCCTCTCGAAGAAGGGCAAAAAGACGACAACCAAAACACGACCAACTCGTTTCAGTCGCTTTCGTATTTTCATACGATCAGCAGTGAAGTAGAGAAAGAAGCCAATCTTTTCATCGGTGCGTATGCCAGAGAAGGAAGTTTGCTCTTTACACCGGGTGGAATTGACGATCACAATTTTATCTTTGCAAGCGACACAACGAAAGGTTACCGTCTAAATGAAGATAGAAGTTTCACAACCATTGGCATTCGCACGAAATACGATCAGCGTCTTTCTCATTCATTCCTCTTTAGCGCAGGACTGAATTTCTCAACGACAAGCGGCACCGAGCATTTTACATCATTTGATACCATGAACATGGCAGGACCTTCCGTTCTGACAAATTATACAGGCTCAGACTTCGGAGTTTTTTTGCAAACCGAAATTCATCCGCTCGAATGGACGAAGTTTGACATCGGCGTTCGTTACGATCAGCATATCGCTCCTGATGCCGAGTTGCAAGCACAGATCAGCCCACGCTTTCGATGGAATTTCCTCATCAGCGATGCGAGCACAGCATATCTGTACTACGGGAAATTGTTTATGCCGAATAATATCGAAGGCTTACGCTCCATTGCATCCAACGTCAGCAATACTGCCGTCCCGACGCTCCCTGAGCGCGATGATTTCTACGAAGCGGCATATCTGTATAATTTTGATTTTGGATTAAAGACGAAACTTGCATACTTCCGCAAAGTCGCCTTGCCCGGTGTAGATGATCAAACGGTCGGATCAAGCGCAATTAAAACCCCTGTGAATATCCAGAAAGTGCAAACGAATGGCTTAGAAGTCGGACTCTCTTACAGTGATCCATCAACGCCATTTTCCGGCTATATGAATGCAGCACTCATTCATGCATACGGAAGCGGCACGATCAGCGGTGGGTTCTTGGAGTTTGATGATGCAGGCATCGCGTCTGATCTCGATCACGACCAACGCCTCGCCGCAGTTATATCCTTGAATTATCAACCGAATAACTGGTATGCAAATCTCACCGCAAATTATGGCTCAGGTTTAACCAACGGCAATCCTGATGGTACACCTTTCGCCACGGGCTTGACAGATTTTAATGTCAGGGCACATACAACTCCGTCATGGATTTTGAATCTATCCTTAGGCTATACATTCCATTTTGATGGCGGTGCGACAATAGAACCGTCATTGTATATTACCAATCTCCTCGATAATAGTCATTCACTCAAAGGAGCATTCTTTAGCGGTGCGGCTTGGGAAGAGAGAAGAAACATGGTGTTGAAGGTAGCTGTACATTTGTAAATGTGCTCACTCACCCGATGACTGTTTTATCCGAAGTTCGCTTAATACACGATCACTTCATTCCCGCCACGCTCTTTAGCTTTATCGAGAGCCATTCTGGCGCAGACGAGAAGTTCATCAGCAGTGGAATTACGTCGGGCACCTGCAACACCGATAGATGTCGTAACAGTAAAGCTTTTACGAGAGAGAGCGATCACTTCACTAACGATCTTCTGTCTGACCTTCTCGCTCCAGAGAAAAGCATCTTCATCGGTCATCTTGATAAGAAGGACAGCGAATGTAAACTCGCCAATGCGGGCAAGGACATCAAAAGGCTGCTTTATAAATTGTAAGACATTTGAAAGGGAAAGGATAACCGTATCAATATCTTCTTGCACAAAACGATCTTCAAACTTCGAGGCTTCATCTATCTCAAAGAGAATCACAGAGAGCGGTTCATCAAATTCCTTTGCACGCACAAGCTCCTCGGAAAAGCGTTCTTTGAAACCGCGTTTATTGAGCGTACCGGTAAGTATATCTGTCAATGCGCGATCATTGACCAATTCGGAAAGTGTAAATATCTCAAGACTTGTTGCTGCACTTCGCGCCAAATGTTCGAGCGTTTCAATATCCACATCACTATACTTCGCAGCCTCGGAATGCTCGAGAACAAGCACACCGTAATTTTTCAGCGTAGTGCGAATGGGGATAACAAGGAATGAATGCCCTATCGAACGTTCACGCTCTTCATCAACGGAGAAGCGGATGCTTTGCTGAGACAGCTGTTCAATATGCTCACTCTTACCCGTGCGAAGCGTTCTGCCAATGATACTTTCACCGAGATCAATACGTGTCTTCGGCAATACGTATGGCTCTGATACCTTCGCTTGCAAACCAGTGACAACCCATGCTCTTTGCGTATCATCAAAGGCAACGGTCGAAAGCCATTGCCAATCAACCAAGTCTCCGGCGGCTTCTGTCAGGGCGCGAAGGATATATTCTGATGTGCGCTCGGTATCACGTGCCGACGTACGCGAGAAGTCATTGCCTGCAAGTTGAAATAGCTTACGAGCGGCTTTTAACGTACGCGCCGAATTGAGTAGATCGTATGCTTCAATGTAATTGCGTACAAGTCCGGAAATCACTTTTGAGTAATTCGTCATCAAACGAAGTGTCTCAGGACTAAAACTCTCTTCTTCAAGACTATCACATGCAAGGACGGCAACAATAGAATCTCCGAAGAATACCGGCAATGCCGCAAGCGAACGCACACCAATACTATCGTTGTAATACGGAATAAGATCGTATTCAGCCTGTGGAGAAATACTCTGGATCAATTGTGGCTCCCCTTTGATCGCGACGCGGCTGATCGCATCATGCTCGATCGGGAATCGACGCTCTTCAATGAGATAGGAATATGCAATATCATCAACCGAAGCACACTCAAGCACGAGCTGTTGCTTACGAGTATTGGTCCAGAAAAAAAGCGCGCTCATCGCACCAACTTGCTCACGAAGAAGGTCAAGCAATTCCGAAAGCATGAGCACAAAATCTTTGCGAGGATCACGCACATCACTTGCACGGCGCGGCTTTGCTGCATACCCACGGAGGGTATCAAGATAGACTCTTAATGCCGGATCAAGTTCAGGTTCAGCGAGTGCAACATTTTGAATTGGGGTAGCAATCTCACTCACTGGCTCTTCTTCTTCCTCAGCGTCCTGCTCATCATAGTCAAATTCAGTATCATCAATACTTTCAGCTTGTTCGATCGCAGCGATCAGTTCTTCTTCAAGGATCATACCATCTGTCTCCTCGATCTCTGCATAACTCGATTCAAGCTCGGCAATGCGTCCATCCACGAGGTCCACTTGTGGCTGTGTAGGTGAAGGCTTGACGTGCTGTATCTGAGATTGAGCGGCTTCTTCAACAACAGGTTTGGGGGTGGATGATTTAGGTATCTTACGAACGCGGACAAGCTGTAACTCTTCATTAGAAAAATACGGAAGTTCTGCCGGAGCAGACTCTACGCTTTCATAACGCTTAGGTTCTACAACATTTTCGCGCGCAACCGCACCATCATCGGCAACATTACCAAAGAGCTTTGAGGAAAGTTTGCGAGGAGCACCAAGAAGGTCATCCTTAATGCCTTTGATGCGGGGGATACCTAATTTCGAGCGTTTCTCTTCATCTTCGCTCTTTTGTCGTTCGATCTCAAAATCGTCAAACGATATTTTACGCGACGAAGGTACCGCCCCACGTTGTGGGACCTCCGATGAACCGTAGTCTTTCCCGAAGTCGTCGTTCATTACGGGATACTCATGGAAAAAACGTGAAAGCCGCACTTGTTATAAGTGCGGCTCAACTTCATCTACTTATTTCAGAAGTTCAGTAACAGCATTCTCGTTTGAGGTCTGAACTGAATGCAAACGCTTCCCTGGCATCTTCTTGGATTCGATCGTAAAATCATACCCAAGCTTTGTCATAACACTACGATAGACAAGTACACCCGTCGCATCTTCAACATTTGATACAGCGTGTGTAGTACCAGTATAATTTGCAAGTGTCGCCTTCAAAGGATCCTGTTCGATGACATTCTGTGTCGGCTTCACACTTGATGTTGCATCAAACACCGCAAGACGCTTACCGCCGCGCTCTTCAAATCCTGCGATCTTTTCTGTTGATGTGATAAATCCTTGGAACAAGGTATTGAATACGTTGATGTTCTGAGCACCAGATGCTCCCCATGTAGTATCCTTCGCAAGGGTCTTTGCTGGGAAATGTGTCAACGTTCTGCCAACATACGACTTGATAAGTGTCTGAACTTGACCGTTAATGTAATTTTGCATCTGAACGCTCTTGAGCGAATCGGGAAGCGTTGCCATATAACGTGCAACAAGGTTTGATGTACCATACATTTCGATCACATCCCCATTACGGGTAACGATCATACCGAAATCCTGTCCGCCAAGAATTGCTGTCTGTGCAAAACGCGGATCGTTCTTATCCTTATCGCGTGTGCTTGAAAACTCTGCCTTTGTTGTATCTTGCACAACGCTCGTTGCGATCGAATCAAAATGAACAGAAACGTCAACTGTTGAATCAGGACGGATCTGACGGATCGTCTGCTTCAAATAATATACTGTAACACCCTTGACATTCTGTATCGGTGGCAACTGATTCAAGAGGTCATCCTGCGATTGCGCAGAAGCGACATTCGTGATCGTCACACGATAACGATAGACTTCGCCTACCTTCGGCAAAAACATGATGCGATGGTCTTTCTCTTCCATCGTAACGGGCTTTGCCGTTTCCGAAGAATCATAGACCGCTCCCGAACTTGCTGAGCCAGGACCATTGTCCTTATTGCATGAAGAAAGCGAAAGGGCGAACACCATCGCCAAAACCAATAAAATAAGAGATTTACGTTGGAACATTATGTAATATTGTTGATACTAATAGAAATAGAAAAATATACTCCCTGCAAAAATACCACAAAAACCCCTCTTCCCTTTGAAAAGCAGGTATTTACCTCTATTATCAGATCATTGAACTGTCTCTTGCTCTCCTCTTTGAAAAGATAAACCACACATTGCTGAACCAGCCAAGAACCGCGTAACTCTGTGTAATTTTTCGTTGTTGTATTCTCTTCTATTTTCTTATACCAGAATACTTTGGATATACTTGTCACCGGCGGTGCCGGATTTATCGGTTCACACCTTGTTGATGCCTTTATTGACGCAGGGCATACCGTTGCCATTGTTGATAATTTCTCTTCAGGCAAAGAAGAGAACGTGAACCCAAAAGCGGAGCTACTTCGCGGCGATATACGAGATGTAGAGTTCGTGAAAGACGTTTTTCGTACACATTCCTTCGATGTCGTCGATCATCATGCTGCGCAGATCGATGTCAGAAAAAGTGTAGCTGATCCAGTTTTTGATGCTACCGTTAATATCCTCGGCTCTATTAACCTCATGGAAGCTGCGCGAGAGTTTGGTGTGAAGCATTTCATCTTTGCCTCAACAGGCGGAGCTATCTATGGCGAACAAGACTACTTCCCTGCTGATGAGCAGCATAAGACACAGCCTGAATCTCCGTATGGCATTACCAAACGAACAGTCGAACTCTATCTTGAGTATTATCGAAAAGTATATGGGCTTGAACATACCATATTCCGCTATACGAATGTCTACGGTCCTCGCCAAGACCCACATGGCGATGCAGGAGTAGTCGCGATCTTTTCCAATGCGCTTCTTGATGGCAAACAAGCAACGATCTTCGGTGATGGCGAACAAACACGTGATTATGTATTCGTCGGCGATCTTGTTCGTGCCCATGTCCTCGGACTTGCCTATCTGAGCCAAAGCAGACTCTTCAACGTATCAACAGCCATCGAAACAAGTGTCAATGGATTGTTTGAGAAACTCTCTACTATCATTACAAATGGGAAAGCAACCCCGATCTATGCTGATGCACGAAAAGGAGAGCAGTTGAGAAGTGTTTGCACATATAAGAAGATCGAGAACACATTAGGATGGCAACCGAAAATATCCTTGGAGCAGGGGCTTACTGATACTGCCACATTTTTCAAGACATTGAGCGGCAGATGAGATATTTCTTATTGATCGTGCTTGCGATTGTCCTCGCATCCTGCGCTGGTATCAAACCACCTCCGGGGGGTCCAGAAGATATAAAGCCCCCTACAATTGATACGACAATGCCTGCGAATGGCTCGCTCAATGTCCCGCTTGATACGAAGATCCATATCTTCTTTCAACAGAACGTTGATCGACAAAGCTTCACATCATCCGTCTCTATGACGCCCTATCTGAATGGTGTGGTCAAATACGACTGGTCGGGTTACGATGAAGTGACGATCAACTTACCCGAAAAACTTCGACCGAATACGACGTATGTTCTTACGTTCGGCAAAGACCTCAAGACCAAACGCGCAGGAAAACTCACGACACCCATTCAAATTATTTTCTCAACGGGAAGTAGTATTGATTCTGGTAGCATCAAAGGCAAAATACTTCCATCGTTCAAAGCACCGACGAGTGAGATCAGCAACAATGTGTTCGTCTTTGCATACGACATCACGAATCTCATTCCCGATACTCTTGAACTTTCACATAACAAACCTGACTTTCTCGTTCAGCCTTCTGCTGATGCAACGTTCGAGTTTAAGGCCTTAAAAGTGGGGCATACCTACCGCGTTATCGCTGTGCAAGATGAATTCCGCAATAAGCTCTACGACCATACCATTGATGGATTCGGTGTAGCCAAAGAAGATATAAAGCTAGCCAGTGGAACAGGCAATACAGTCCGCATCAGAATGGCGATGAAGTTTGATACGACAAAGCCGACTTTGCAAGATGTAGAAATTATTGATCTTCATCATGTGAAAGCGTCCTTTAGCAAGCCACTTGACAGCTTGAGCATTGAAGAGCCAAACTTTCGCATCGCCCCGCAAGCGGGGGGGACAGAGTTAGTAATGGGTGCGGCATACCGGGAAAACGTGGACAAGAGACCGGGTATCGTTACCATCGTGAGCCTTGATGCCATCAAACCGAACACACCATATATTTTTATTGCAAGCACTGCGGCGATCTCCGATCAACGTGGTAATCATTTATCCGATAGCGGTGCATCATATATTTTTACTTCGCCGGAGAAGATCATCGATACATTTCCTGTCCCGCGCTTCTCTGGCTTCCCTATCGCTGATAGTTCGCGGGACGTTGATCCACTCTTGAATTTTAGAATTAGTACCACTGGTGCTATCGTTACCACATTTCTTGATTCCGCACTTATCCTTAAAGATAGTATCGGAAAGAGAATACCAATCAATATTATTCATGTGGATGGTACGCATAGTATTATCCGAAGTAAGGATACTCTCTCGCCGAGAGTGCGCTATACTCTTACACTTGACAATAAACAAGTCGTGAGTATACTTGCTAATAATCGCCCGCAAAAAGATACGACATTCACTCTTCGCTTCTGGGTCGGAGATATTGAAGAAACGGGTACGATCACAGGCACTGTGACATTTGATGATGCGATCTATTCTGCCGCAGATTTTAGAGTGGTCGTCGAACTTATCAATCTTGGCACAGGTGAAAAGATACGCAAACCACTGAGCGAAGGACGCAACGTATTTTCTTTTGCTCGATTACAACGAGGGAAGTATCGTATACGTGGATTTCTTTCTGACAATGATTTTAACTTTTTCAATACTGGCACAGTACAACCTTTTCGCTTTGCAATGCCAAGCGGTGATTACCCCGAAGAGATCGACGTTCGTCCACGCTGGACGGTAGATAATGTGAACTTCGATTTAAAATAGGTATCTTTGCTGGGAAGAATACAGTTCATTATTCATTCATGGAGCAAAAACAAGGACTCAAACGTGCGCTCACACTATTCCCTACGACTGCCATCGTTATTGGTGCAGTTGTTGGCTCTGGTATATTCGCGACTCCGGCGGGGATGTCTCGTGAACTTGGTAATGCCGGATTATTACTTGTTATCTGGGTTGCAGCAGGTGCATTGACGCTCTTTGGTGCGCTTACGCAATGCGAACTCATCGGGCAAATGCCGAAAACAGGCGGACTCTATCAATACTTCCGCGAGATCTACGGCGAGCGCATTGGCTTTCTCTATGGCTGGGCAAACTTTATGATCGCCGGTTCGGGTGCAATTGCTGCCATCGCTATTATCTTCGCATATTATCTCGGAGAGTTTGTGTCGCTCCCCCACCTACCTACGCAATGGGAGCAACTCCCTGTTTCCATTCCACTTCTCGGAGATATATTCCCATTCAAAGATATTGGCGCAAAATGTGCAGGTGCATCAGCGATCATTTTGCTTACGCTCATAAATATACGCGGCGTAAAGATCGGTGCCACGTTGCAAACGATCTCGACATCAGCAAAAGTCATAGCGATCGTTGCAATACTTTTCATCGCCTTTGTTATTGGCTCGCATATCGGTTCGACCTCGCATTGGTCAGAAGTAACTGCAGCAGGTGCATCGCTTGATGGGTGGAAACTCGTAGGAGCGATCGCCGCAGCAGTAACAGGTGCTTTTTGGTCTTACGATGGTTGGGGGAATGTCGCATATATTGGCGGTGAAGTAAAAGACCCTACAAAAACCATACCTCGCGCTATTATCATCGGTACGCTGACGTTCATCACGATCTACGTGCTAATGAACTTAGCATACTACTTTATTCTTCCTGTCCAAGCTGTTGGCACAGCACCTGATGACCGCGTCGCATCGCTTATGGTGACAAATGTTATCGGCGGACTTGGCGGTGCCTTCGTTGCCGCACTTATCATGCTCTCTACATTCGATACGACGAACTCCAGCATTCTTACCAATGCAAGAGTCTATTACGCAATGGCAAAGGATAAGCGTTTCATAGCGAAAGCAGCCTCAGTCCATCCTCGGTATCAAACGCCATATATTGCCTTGCTCTTACAATGTGCTTGGTCGCTCGTTCTTATCTTTTCAGGGTCGTTCGATCTTTTGTTAGGAATGTATATCTTTGTGAATTGGCTGCTCTATGTATTTATGGCAGTTGGCGTATTCGTTATGCGCAAAAGACATCCGAATGCGGAGCGTCCGTTCAAAGTACCGGGTTACCCGTATGTGCCACTTGTGTTTATTCTTTTTGCAACGGCGTATGTTGTCTTTACACTTGTCACAGATTATCAAAAATTTACAAATCACGACATCCCATTTATGCAGAGCGTGATGGGGCTTGTGCTTGTCTTGGCAGGATTGCCGTTTTATTATTTTTGGAAGTATAAGGAGCGTTCGAATGGTTGATATACTCGGAATCGCCGCACACCCAGATGATGTAGAGCTTTCTTGCGCGGGCACGATGATCCTTGCGAAGAAACTCGGCAAGCGTACAGGAATTCTTGATCTTACCTATGCAGAACTTTCTACGCGTGGCACACTCGAATCACGAGCGCAAGAAACACATGAGGCTTCGAAAGTTCTTCAGTTAGATTGGCGAGCTAATCTTGGGATTGCCGATGGCAATATCGAAGTATCTCAAGGAAACATAATGCAGGTCGTGCGTGTCATTCGTGAACAGCGCCCAACGATCATGCTTACACCGCATTCCTCAGAGAGACATCCCGATCACGAAGATGCATCTGAGCTTGCCAAGCGCGCTTCGTTCTATGCGGGCTTGAAGAAGATCCAGACGTATGACGATAGCGGCAATCTGCAAACGCCACATCGTCCATTACTTATGATGCACTTTATGCAAACCTATACCTTCGCGCCTTCGGTGATCATTGATATTAGCGAGGTATGGAAAGAGCGCATGAATGCAGTTACTGCCTATGGCTCACAGTTTGATCGTACAAAAGATGGTGCGAAGGTAGATCAGAACGAACCCGCAACATTTCTGACACAATCTGGTTTTTATGAATGGATCGAAGCTCGCGCTCGGCACTACGGTATGATGATCGGCGCTGAATTCGGCGAGCCATTTTGGACGCAAGAGCCTGTGGGTGTAAAAAATCCTTTTTCATTAGTAACGAAAACTATTTCATAACAGTATTCAGTCGTGCAGTTTTCTTCTCGTCATACATCTATCATTCTTTTCATCATTGCCACGTTCTTTCTGGCAACAGTGGCGTTAGCCCAAAACCAAACGCAAGTACTCAATTGCGTCCCGCCTCCCCCGATATGCAAACCAGGGAGCTTCTCAAATGTAGTGCTTGATACCAGTCTTCTCTATCCTGGAAATTTCAAGTATTCAATCGAACCGCTTCATTCCCCCGTCAATAGTACGGAGAATGATAACGCTGTCGCATTTGTGCAGAAGAATGGAGAGCTGATCGGGTTATTGAGCTCATCACGTGCGAAAGATAACCAAAGCAAAGCGGGAGTACAAACGGTTTTCCCTTTCACGTTCAAGAATCTTTACTCCTCTTCCGAACCGAAGCCGCTCATTGATCGCAAGGAAGTCATCGTTTATGGTTCACCATATTATTGCCCACAAGATCGTAAACTTTATTTCGCTTCCAAAGCGGCAAATGACGACCCAAATGATTTTGATATCTATACGGCAGAGCTTGACCTATCTGGTTCAGAGCCAAGAATTCATACAGTCGTGCTTCTTGATAAAATAAGTCGTAATTTTTCTTTCGACTCTCACCCGACCTTATCAAAGGATGGGTTAACGTTGTACTTTGCTACCGACCGACCAGGCGGGCAAGGCGGGGTTGATCTATGGTATTCAAAACGAACTTCCACTTCTTCGAGCGAATGGTCGCTCCCGAATGATTGTGGTAAAACGATCAATACTGCCTGCGATGAACTTTCCCCATCGGTTTCGCGGAATGGGAAGATCCTGTACTTCTCATCCAATGGGCACGCAACAGTTGGTGGATACGATCTTTTTTCTTCTGTGATAACGACAGATGGCTTCGCAAATGTGAAAAATATGGGGAAAGATATCAATACTCCATGTGATGAGATATTCCCGTATGATCTCAATGACTCACTTTTTTTCTACTCATCAAATCAACCTGCGCCAACGACAGGGCGAAATATCTTTGTCGTCCATCGCACGCAGATTCCGCTTTCGATGGTGAGTGTATACTCGCCTTCAAGGAAAGCAA
>JBKJHR010000221.1:0-2896 GCA_046598695.1 Kapaibacterium sp. (SeqCode) | reverse complement strand
GGTCCTGAAAGAATGCGTGCACGGATCCCTGCTTGAATACTATCGGCACGTAAGCCACGTTGATAACCGAACATCATCCACACATTGGACTTGCCTGACATGTCCATCGGTGCAGTGATGATCGTATCGCCTGAGCTATTCGTCCTATATTGATTTCCACTTGCATCTGCGCGGTCGAGGACTATGGCTCCCGTGCTTCTCGGAGCATTGGCATCACGCTCCACATTTTCTTCTTGCGTAATGAATGCCGCGCCATACGAATGAAAATTACAACGATCAAATGTCGGGAAGTCGTCCGTATACGGAAAAGCAATTGGGCTGATCTTCACGAAATCCCTTGTCATCACATTATCAAACGTCCAAAAATCTGTCACGCCAGGTGTGGTTATCGTCGTCGTCATGCGGAAGGAGCCACAGGGAAAAACAGGTTGAGAAGAACCTGTATAACTTGATACACCGGTGGGTGCATTCACAATGCTATCCGTTCTATTATAGAGCTGTATCCCTGAAACAAGATTTGAAACAGAATTCGTAACGTAAATTGTCTTCGCAGTTGATGTAAGATTTTCTACTTTGATAGAAGGCGTGAACGCACTCACCGTATGCTCATAATGATCTGAAGGAGGATCAGTGATCGCCGAAACACGTACAATATTCGGCACGGCACGAATGAATTTTACGGCAAGCCCATTATGTAAGTTCGTCTCGTACTGGCTTCCGTTAAAGCTACGAGCATAGTATGTCCCGCGATCGAGATAGATCGTAGCGGCATTCGCCGCAGAATCTTGCACACCGATCGTCGCAAGTTTTTGGAATATGTTTGCGGCAGATTCGCCACTTACAGAGCCATCGAAAGATCTGTATTGGAAAGTAATGGATGAGTCTGTCCGAGCATAGACGATCTGAAACGTAGCTCTTACCTTTCCATTTGTCCCCTTCAAAAAGATATTATAGAAGCTGACCCAGCACGTATCAGCGTTTGCTTTGTAATAGATCTTGGATGAATCACCTGTTGTGCGCAACTCAAGATCACACCACAATGGAAGTGCCGAGCCAAATTGAAGCACAGGCAGTTGTGTGTTAGGAATTCCGTTTTGTATGCGGAAAACAGTATCACGGAAGGTGTTTGGAGTTACCGTATCATACGTAACGAATCCATTTGCATGGATATAGCGAGGAGGAAGCGTAATGGTCTTATTGTAATGAACAAAACTGAACGTTGTGCCTTGCGGAAAAAGGCGGACATACCCACTATCATTATTGCTCAGTGCTGGGACGCGAAACCATCCCGCACCGATCGTATCTTGAAAACTATAGATCGGTTTTTTGGTAAAGTTATCGTCAGAATCAACGACATAGTATTGCAGATCGATCGTGCTCGCAGCTGTCGTCCGAGGATTGCCTCTTCTTGCATAGACAGAGACGGAGGTGAGGAGAATTAAAAAGGTAACAATGTATTTCATAGTGCCTCAAAGTTTGCAATGCATCATCTTATCGAACGATCACCACTTTTACGCGAACATCACCAAGTGCTGTTGTTGCTGAAAGAATATATGTGCCTGATGAGAGTTTCGATACGTTGATCTCCGTTGTCTCTTCCGCACCTGCCTTCTGTTCCAAAGCTACATTCCCAAGTTCATCATAGAGAGTATAACGCTCTACTCGCTCCGCACCTGATCTGGTCACATATAATTTATCGGAAGCAGGGTTCGGCATCGTTGTAATGCGAATCGCTCCGAGTTGTTTTTCACCATCAACTGCTGCAGGGATCAGCTTGCCTGAGGCAACAGGGATAAATGTATATGCGTCCGCAAGTAAGAAACCCGATGCAATAGCAAAGACAGGCTTGGGCGAATGAATCGTATGATTGCCAGGAGCGATCTCGATCTGCATTGCCGCCATTTTTGATTGCGGGATGTTTTGCGGCACACCAAATGACGTAACTGGCAAGCCATCAAGCGTTACGCTCTGTGCCACCTCTTGTGGAAAAATTAGGCTTGCGAAATGGAAAAATTGTTGTCCACCGCTATTGAGACTTGGTGTATTCCAATACAAAGAATCACTATAAAATTCTGGCGGGATGATCTGCACCATCGAAGGATCGCTCAAGGAAATAATATCAGAGCCGCTTGTCATCAACTGACATTGCGCAGGTACAGAAACACTAAACACATCGGGTTTCTGCAAGACCATTTCAATGCGTCCGTTGAATGTCTCTTGAAATTTACCTCGACCGGAGATAACCGTGAAGTGCATCGAATCGCTTGTGAATACAAGACGAGCTGTCTGATTTGAATCTGCAAGAGGTGTGGCATAGAATGCTGTGCCGAAATATGACTGAGGAAGCAACTCATCAAGCATTTCATTACATGCCTCATTGCCGAGCGATACATAACCACATGATACATTCGTCAGCACACTCACCGGAGCAGTCGCAACAATGCGCGTCCCGCAATATCCTTCTACGTTCGCCGCTTTTGTTACATCCGCTTTTAAAATATAACTATCCCCTGAACCCATGACGACGCTGATCGGCGTACCATTTATCGTCCCAAGACGCGGATAGATATTTACGATCGTTTCGGGATAAATAGCATTGATCGTTACTTGCGTTACATTATCTTCACCCGGATCATTGAATACGCCCCATGAGGAGACGACGAAGTTCTTCCCTTGCATTGCATCGGGATAGAGCTGTGTCGCATCTCCGGCGAAGGGTGCGAACCGATGAAGCACTGCGCTCACAGGTTGCGTTGTGCGGATCGTAATTCCTTTGGGGTATTGTCCGGTAGGCTCCGTGATAACAGTATAATGCGGAAGTTCGAGTGTGGTGACGACATTCGGTGAAAATGTGAAGTCCTTCGTAAAGTCCTTCGTCGCCAGTGTGCCCTTTCCT
>JBKJHR010000155.1:0-5007 GCA_046598695.1 Kapaibacterium sp. (SeqCode) | reverse complement strand
AATTATGGTATATGTAACGCGCAAAGCGCATTTCTCTGCTGCCCATAGACTCTATAACCCCACGTTTTCTGATGCACGCAACGAAGCGATCTTCGATAAGTGCAACAATCCACGCGGGCATGGGCATAACTATACCATCGAGGTAACCGTCGCTGGTATCCCCGATCCGCTCACAGGATATGTGATCGATCTCAAGAAACTTGCCGCACTTATTGACGAGCTTATCCTTGACCGCGTTGACCATAAGCACCTGAATTATGATGTGCCCGAACTTCGCGGCATTATCCCAACAGCAGAAAATATTGCCGTTATTTTTTGGCAAATACTTGAGCCGAAGATCACCGAAGGCTCGCTGCATTCGATCCGCGTTTTCGAGAGTGATAATAATTTTGTTGAATATCGTGGTGAACCCGTTGGCGCTATTCCGCGCTACGAACTTGCCGCGGTTGATATTGATGATAGAGGTATTGAAACCTATGCTAATTAAGTAAGAAAAAATGACACCAGTACAAACACTACCCGGCAGATTAGAGGAAGGAAGCCTTCTCGGATATGATGAATTCGATCACATAGAATCCTATTCAAAGGAAGAAGCAGAATCCGATCCGATGCTTCGTTCGCTCACCAGATCTCTGCTTATCGAACTTGGTGAAGATCCAGAACGCTCAGGGCTTGTCCGCACACCACATCGCGTTGCGAAGGCAATGCGATACTTGACAAGCGGATACCACATGGATATTGAGAAAGTGCTTAACAATGCCATCTTCGAGGAGCAATGCGATGAGATGGTTATCGTAAAAGACATTGACTTCTTCTCGATGTGTGAGCATCACATGCTTCCCTTTTTCGGTAAGGCACATATTGCCTATATCCCGAATAAGAAGATCGTAGGTTTATCGAAGATACCACGCATCGTCGAAGTCTTTGCTCGCCGTTTGCAGGTACAAGAACGTATGACGCGAGAGATCGCTGATACGCTCATGGAGTATCTGAACCCGCAGGGCGTTGCTATCGTCACCGAAGCGCGTCATATGTGCATGATGATGCGCGGGGTGGAGAAGCAAAACTCCGTCACCACGACAAGCGCAATGCTCGGTGCCTTCAAAGAACCCCGCACACGACAAGAATTCATGACGCTGATCGGAAGTAAGCTGTCATAAAGATAGATTATCATTAGCATACGAAGGCGGGTTTCTAACCCGCCTTTTTATATTAACGAAACAACCCCCACATATTTTCGCATACATTCTTTTACCTTCTACTTGTTCTATGCGCTTATCTATTCTTGCTGTTCTGCTTTTTGTAAGTGGGTCGCTCTTGGCTCAGGATATTACCTATACGGTGAATCTTCTTGATACGAAGGAGCATAAAGTAAAGGTCACGCTCGATCTGAAAAAGAGTGTGGCGGAGATCGCTACGTATCAGATGCCGGCATGGGCACCGGGGGCGTATGCCATGACGAATTACGGACGCTTCGTGACGGACTTCAAAGCCTACGGGAAAAACGGCAACCAAAAGCGCACAGAGAAAGTAACCGAGAACCGCTGGAAGATCTATGGCGCGAAAGATCTATCACGGGTAGAGTATTTAGTTGGGAATTCCTATAAGGATTCGACAAGTCTTTATTTTGCCCTCTGCCATATTGATAGCAATTTTTTCTTTGCAAATGGCACAGCTCTCTTCGGTTATGTCAATGATAAAAAGAATGTAGCTTCAAAGATCTCCTATATGCTGCCCTATCAATGGACACTCCATACGGGGGCAAGCCCGAAAGAAGAATCCGGTGCGAACGATATGAGAGGCATCGTCTATCATTATAAGAATTACGATGAGCTTGCTGATGCACCGATCATGGCTGGAAAAGATTTTCAGATTCGCACATTCATGCAGGGCGGGGCGCAGTATGATATCGTCGTCGCAAGTGATCGGAAGATGCCGATGGATTCGCTCGAAGAATCAACAAAGAAGATCGTCAAGACACAAACAGATTTTTTTGGCGATACACCATTTGCACGATATGTCTTCCTCATCAATGCTCCGACATTTTTGAATCTGCCCTCATTGGCGCAAGGTGCGCTTGAGCATTCCAACTCCAGTGCATATCTCCTTGTGAACTTGCCGTGGGAAACATTCAAGACGTTTGCACCGCATATTATCTCGCATGAGTTCTTTCATGCGTGGAATGTCAAGCGCATACACTCCGATCTGCTCGGACCGTTTGATTATACCAAAGCCGTAAAGACCACATCGCTTTGGCTTTCCGAAGGCATTACCGATTATTATTCTTACACATTACTTGCACGAAATCATCTTATTCCTGCATCAGAATTTTACGGAACAATACAGAATCTCATCGGAGCCACGACATCCTCGTCAAGTGTAAAAGCACAATCTCTCGAAGAGCTTTCCAAAGCGGAAAGTGATTTCAAGATCGAGAACGCAAGCACCTTCTATTACAAAGGCACGCTTGTCGGGTTGATGCTTGATGTTGAGATTCGTACACAAACAAATAACGCTCGCTCGCTAGATGATGTCATGCGCGGTCTCTATGCCGAAGCAAAAAAAGGGAAGCATTTCAAAGATAAAGAACTCATAGGCAAGATCGAAAAGATCGCTCATGTTGATCTGAAGAATTTCTATAAGAGATATATTGCGGGTACTGATACGCTTCCCGTCGAAGAGTATCTCAATAAGATGGCATTGACGCAAAACTCTATTGGGAGTGGAAAAGAGAATAATCTGCAGCTCGCCGCCCTCACCGACCCAAAGACCTCTAAGCTTGTTTTATACGTCAATACCATTGATACTACTTCGGAGTATTTCTCATCGGGTTTGCGTCAAGGAGATATTCTTCTCACCGTCAATGGTACCCCACTTACAATGGATAATGCCGCAGCTCTAGGAAAAAGTACGAAAAACGCCGAGAGCAGCACGATCACCGTTGAAAGAGATGGAGAAAGAAAAGAAATTTCTATCAATAGGGTAAGCAACCATGAGAGCCTCAAAAGAAACTTGGGGCCGCTCCCGAATGCTACCGCCCTTCAGCGCGCAATCCGAAAAGCTATCACCGGAATATAGCTTACCAAAAAGTTAACAATTTTTTATCGGAAATCGGGAATTCATTTACCCAAATTTTGCATTAGTAATAGGGTACGATGATAGACCTCTAACCAAACGATATATTCATCCAAGTATGTCGTTCTTAATATGAAGAAAGGAGGGCAGAAGTCTTCAGTCCAATTGAAACGACAGCACACAAGCATCATAGCCGCTCACGAAGCGCGAAGCACCTGTCTGCCCAAAACGAATCGGCAGATAGCACGCTAGCGTTACTCGAATTTGAAGGTAGCGAACCCTTCAGCGGTAGTTCTCCCTCTCTCTCCGGAAAAGTCTTACTCCTTAACGGTAACTACGAACCATTGACGATCTGCTCTGTGCAGAAAGCTATTATATTGCTTTTTATGGAGAAGGCTGAGCTCGTCAGTGCCGCGGAAGGAAAGCTGGTTCGATCTGCAAAAAGCTCCATGGAGTTTCCGAGCGTGATTCGCTTATCAAGCTATATCCATGTCCCATTCAAGAAAGTGATCCTCTCACGCAAGAACATCCTCCGCCGCGACGGACATCAGTGTATGTATTGCGGAGCAAGGACGGGTCTTACTGTTGACCATATCATGCCGAAATCACGTCATGGTGAGGATTCATGGGAAAATCTCACGACTGCCTGCCTGCGCTGCAATAACCGCAAGGGAGATAGAACACCCGAAGAAGCGGGATTGAAGCTACGCAAACGTCCTGTGCGCCCAAACCACGTCGTCTTCCTTCGTCAATATGTCGGCAAGGTTGATAAAGGTTGGGAGCCATACCTGTTCATGCAGTAAGAGAACGTTGCCCGCTTTTCGTAACTGTTCATGTTTCCCGTCGTATATTTCGCTTTAGAATTTTCCACAAACCCGCTTAGATGTCTGAACTCATTGTTTCTTTTTTGACGCTTTCTATCTTAGAGATCGTCCTTGGTATTGATAATATCGTTTTCATTTCGCTCCTCGTTGATAAACTTCCGAAAGAAGATCACAAACGTGCACGGTTTATTGGTTTGGGTGCGGCAATGTTCGTTCGTATTCTGCTCTTGCTGGGCATCTCATTTGTGATGGGGTTGACTGCGCCTATCATCACGATAAGTACGCAAGAAATTTCAGGTCGAGATCTTATTCTTATCGTCGGCGGTCTTTTCCTTCTTTATAAAAGCGTGACTGAAATTCACGAGCGATTCGATCATAGGCAACATGATAATAATTTTACTCCAAAAAAAGTAGGGTTTACGAACATCATCATTCAGATCGTCTTACTTGATATTGTGTTCTCGCTTGATTCGGTTATCACGGCTATTGGTATGTCGCAACATTTGGAAGTAATGATCGCAGCAGTGATCGTTGCTGTTATCTTTATGATGTTTTTCTCGAAAGCCATCAGCGAGTTTATTTCTAAACATCATTCTATCAAGATTCTTGCACTTGCATTCCTTGTGATGATCGGTGTACTCCTTGTCGCCGAAGGTTTCGATCAACACATTCCGAAAGGATACGTCTATTTTGCAATGGCATTCTCGATCGGTGTGGAGATGATCAACATCCGCCTTGATAGGCGCTACGGCTATGTTGCACCCGAGCCGGAATTAGATGAGAAGAAATAAGTGTTGAAGAAATAGGAGAATAACGTATGTCACATTTTGATAAGAAATACTCGAACGGCGAGATAACGGTCTTTTGGAAGCCTGAGATTTGCATTCATTCCGGGCATTGCGCCCGCACCCTCCCCGCCGTCTTCAATCCCAGACAAACCCCCTGGGTTCATATTGATGGCGCAACGACAGAAGAGATCATCAAGACGGTTGAGGGATGCCCATCGGGAGCATTGAGCTATAAATACGATTCCACTAACACTGCTGATTAGGTAGTTTCTTCCGACATCATCTCATCATAGATCTTTCTGAATTTCTGCAAATCCTCC
>JBKJHR010000104.1:0-7690 GCA_046598695.1 Kapaibacterium sp. (SeqCode) | reverse complement strand
ATTTTTCATAAAGTGGATCACTCAATGGTAAATAGAGCCTATAAAGCCGCTTCTCATGCGCAGATTCTTGGCAAGTTTGAGTAATAACATCTCAACCAAGCCAAAAATCTGTCCTACAAAACCGCTGTGAAAACAGCGGTTTTTTTTATTATAACATTCGATCGCAACATACGTATGCAGGAGAATACTGTCGTTGACCAAGTTCTATCAGGTCAATCACGTCCCGTGCGAAGAAAAGCCTCTAACAGCGATTTTCGGAACCAAAGGGGGGGTAAAAACGCTTTTCACAGGCTCAAAATTTTGGGCGGGAATACCTATTGCCCTGAATTTTTGATGCGGGAGTAACTCAGTTGGTAGAGTCACAGCCTTCCAAGCTGTTGGTCGCGAGTTCGAGTCTCGTCTCCCGCTCTTATACGATACGATTTTTTGAAAGGAAAACACCATGAGAGATCTCATTACATTAGAATGCGCCGTGTGTAAATCGCGCAATTATGCGTCAACGAAGAACAAGCGTCTTCATTCGGGCCGCGTCGAGTTCAAGAAATTTTGCTCACGCTGCAATTTGCGCACGAATCACAAGGAAACAAAGTAAGTTCGAACAGAGCTTGTTACGTCAGTGGCTCAATTGGTAGAGTAGTGGTCTCCAAAACCATTGGTTGGGGGTTCGAGTCCCTCCTGACGTGCCAACAGGTAAGAGGAGGACATTCTGTTCTTCGTACCAAGAAAAGAAGGTAAATACAATGGCTGATACAGCAATTACATCCCAAGCCGCAGCGCCAGAACGCCGCGCATTCAAAGATAAGATCACCGGATTCTTCGCCGACGTCAACAAGGAGATGAAGAAGGTGACATGGCCGACGCGTGAGCAGCTCATCGAAGCAACTCTCGTGACGATCGTCATGGTTCTCGTAGCCTCGATCTTTGTCTTCGGAATTGACAAAGTCTTCGAGATCATGCTTCGTCTCATTTACGGTTTCTAATTTATCCTTCGGGAACAACGACAATGACAGAGCCGCAAGCGATCACGATGAAATGGTATGCCCTCAGGTGTTTCACCGGGCATGAGAACAAGGTCAAGGCGTACATCGAAGACGAGATGAAGCGCCGTGGACTCTCCGACCGTGTGCTCGAAGTTGTTATACCCGTTGAGAAGGTCTATGAAGTCCGCGACGGAAAAAAGAAGGTCAAGACGAAGAGCTTCCTTCCTGGATACATCCTCCTTGAGGCAGCAATTGATAAAAAGCTTGTGGATATTATCCTTTCTATCCCGAGCGTTGTAAGTTTTGTCGGTCCATCGAAGGATCGCCCAACGGCATTGCAGCCCGACGAGATGCGCCGCATCTTGGGTAAGGTCGAAGAGAAAAAGAATCTTGAATCACCGGAAGTTCTCTACAAGATCGGTCAGCCGGTAAAGGTTATCGAAGGACCGTTCAACGGTTTCCAAGCACAGATCAGAGAGATCAACGAAGACAAGCAGAAGCTCAAGGTAGAGGTTTCTATCTTCGGCAGAAAGACGCCAGTCGAGCTTGATTATGCTCAGGTTGAGCCGGAATAAGCTTCAGGTTGAGTTATCAGTTTTTACAAAGGTCGAGACCACATGTCTCGACCTTTTTTATGTGTTGAACCTATAATTTTTGGGAGTTGTTGCTATGAACGTAACGAAATCATCAAACTGGGGGCGATATGCAAGCAACACTATTTCTTGAGAATGTTTCTAATCCTAAAATATACTTAAGGCAGAAAAGGATAATCGGCGGTGTCATTTCAGCAGTCGCGCTTGCAGTGTTTATTATAACTGATGGTGCCGCCCGATCAGTTATCTGGACAGTTCTTTCGATATTTGTTGATTTAGTGATTTTTTCTGACATCCTACTTTGGCTAAGAAAGCTGTGGCTGAGAAAGCGAAAATCAGCATAGAGTGATTCTCTACTTTAGCTGCTTAGTCGGACTGGAATCCATACCTGCTGTTTGCCCCGCCCCTTAGCCAATCACCCGAATTGCTGATTCGCTTCGCTCATTGTTCAGGCTAAGAGCCTGAACTACCGATGAAGTTACTCAACCCCTACCAAGTAATCAATTTTCTTTCCAAGTGCGAAGTCGAAGAGTGTGAATCTGCGGAGGCGGTAGTAGCTTAACCAATATTCTTTTTGCTGGAGAATGAGATTCTGTCGTGCTTTATCTTTCGCATCTTGTGCCAATAGTAATTTCGTCACATCGAATTTGCCGATGAGGTAGCGTTTGCTTGCAAGGTTAAATTGCTTCTGCGCAATGGTGTCAGCTTTCATCGAAAGTTTTAATTGTTCGCGGTTGCGGAGATAGCGTTGAACCGAAGACTCCACATCATCCTCAAACGTTTTCTTCTGCACTTCAAGTGATGTCTCGACGCGGTCTATATCTGCTTTTGCTGCATCAACGGCGTAACTCCCTTTTCCCCATTGCCATAACGGCATCGAAAAATCTAAGCGTGCAACTTGTTGATCGAGTAAATTCTTGTACGCATCTTTTACTTCTGATGCTGTCTGATTGAGTCCGTAGCTTGCGGTGATCGTCGCATTGAATCCATTGGATAACTCTGCTTGGCGAAGATTGCGCTCGGCGTTGACGTGCTGTAGATCAAATCCATCCCAATCACTGCGATTGCTATGTGCTTCGCGTAGTGCTCTTTCTACGGAAGGAGAAATATCCAACGTATCAGTAGGGGCAACGAGGTCGAACTTGTTTTCGGAAGACATCCCAAGAGCTATAGCGAGGCTTCGCATTGCGATCTTGTAATCAAGCTCGGCATTCGATCTATCTGTTTGTGCATTGGCTAATGCAAGCTCGCTCTGCAATAGATCATTCTCGTCAATTTTCCCAACTTCAAATCTTCCGCGTGAAAGCGTCAGGAGAGAATCATTGATCGTGACATTGAGCGCAGCATTTTCTACTTTCATTTGCGCAACGTATGCATCAAAGAATTTCTGCGTTAGCTCTATCGCTGCATCTTCCATGTCCTCGTTGAATTTCTTGAAGGACTCAGCATTACGTATCTCATTCTGACGGTTATCCCACCAAAGTGTATTCAATTGAAAAAGAGGTTGACGAAAACCAACAACAAGCGGGCTCGATCTCCATGTATTCACATTCAGATCAATAAGTCTATTCCAACTCAAGCCCGATGAAACGAACACACTTCCACCTGTGAGGATGAGCGGTTGCGAGAGCAAAAGATTGACGTTGGAGTTTGCTTGGCTTTGCGAGACGAAGATCGTTGAGCCATCAGGTTGTGTAACAGGTATGATCGCACGCGAATAATCAGGGATCGTACCATTCAAAGAAAGCTGCGGTAGTAGCCCCGCGTTGAATGACTTATACGTAAAGCGTTTGCTATTGAAACTACTCCGAAGGATCTTCGCACTTGGTCCTGATATGCGTCCGCGTTCGATACATTCTTGTAACGTGAAGCGTACTTGCGCCTGAAGAACACTGGAAAAAAGCACAAGAAGTGTAAATATCTTTTTCGTCATTCGTAACGGAGTGATTCGATGGGGTCTTGCATGGATGCGCGGCGCGCAGGGATAATACCGAAGATCAAACCCACAACCACAGCCACGCCAAAGGAGATGATGACAGAGAATGCGGAGATGATCGTCGTGATGCCAGTAAATTTCTGAATAGCATAGCTCAATCCCACTCCGAAGAAAATACCAATAATGCCTCCTGCAAGGCAGAGGGCAACGGCTTCGGTGAGAAATTGCAATGTAATATCTTTGCTGCGTGCACCAATAGCGCGGCGAATGCCGATCTCTCGCG
Source organism: Kapaibacterium sp. (SeqCode) (assembly GCA_046598695.1). GTDB lineage: Bacteria > Bacteroidota > Ignavibacteria > Palsa-1295 > Palsa-1295 > JBKJHR01. Next base: position 3,898 of record JBKJHR010000104.1, on the reverse strand, counting down.
TTCGCTCAACGACTGAGGCGAGCATGATATTCATAATACCAATACCGCCAACAACAAGTGAGATCGAAGCAATAGCACCAAGCACGATATTGAAAATGGATTTGGTGCGCTGTTCTTGCTTGAGAAGAAGTTCGGGGACGGTTACCTCAAAGTCCACGACTTTATTATGACGACGCTCAAGCAAGCGCGTGATGATCTCCGATGTAATGGTCATCGCATCGGTCGTTGCCATGCGGACGGTGAGACGGTCTAACTGATTGTAATTTGTTTTCTCGGAATTCTCATCACTACTTTCTGAGATCATCATGTCTCCACCACCGCCCGTGCCTTGTGCGGCTTTCGTTATCATTGCTTTGGTGATGAGGGCGCGGTTTCGGAATTTCAACAATGCTGTAGATATCGGCGTATAGACATCCATATTATAATTCCGAATGCCGAGATGCTTGATGTTATCTTCAGAGATCTTTCGTTCATCGAGTACGCCAACAACGGTAAGCCAAATGTTACCGCATTTTATGGTCTTACCAATGGGTTCGTCCGTCGCGAAAAATTTGGCTCGGATACCTGCACCAATCACGCATACAGGTGCTGCTTCATCAATTTGTAGCTGATTGAAGAGTTGTCCGCTTGCAACGCGAAAATCCGAGAGCGAAAAAAAGCTCGTTTCTACTCCAACCAATTTTGCTGTACGTTTTAAGCCATCGCGGAGCACGGTCAGCTCGGTGATAAGCTCCGGGCTTACAGCGGTCACACCAGGTACAACTTGTTGAATACTTCTCGCATCCTCGAGTGTCAAGCCTGGAGTATATTTCTTCTTTTCTCCTTTTTTCTTGGAGTCGTCCTTGTCCGTTGCTTTGCCTTCGGTTTGTTCGACGACGGGTTTGATCACGATATTATTTGCGCCAAGCAATTTCATCTGCTCCAATATTTCCTGCTCGGCTCCTTTGCCGACAGAAAGCATGGAGATCACACTTCCTACGCCAAAGATAATGCCAAGCGAGGTCAGCAAGGCGCGGAGCCTATTGGAGACGATCGCTTGCCAGGCAATACCAAATGTGTAATTGATATTGAATGACATCTTAACTTGCTTTGGCTTTGGTTTGTGTCGAATCCTTTGATACAGGTGCTATGGGCAACAATCGCGTGGTGATGTTTTTCTTTCCTTCCTCGGATGGTAGAGAAAGATAGATTTTATCCGTCATTGCTAAGCCTTGTTCAATAGTAGCTTCATTCTCATTCGTTACGCCGATCTTTACTTCTTGCCTAATGATAGAAGAGCCATCCTTCTTATAGACGTATGTTTTCCCGCTATCAGCATGAAGGCACTCTAAGGGGATGTGCATCTTATTTGGTACTGACGAAACGAGGATCGTATTGCTTGTTGTCATTGAAGGGCGAAGCGAAGTATCACTTTCATTAATGATGATACGCACTTCAAATACTTTTGAATCCGAGTTCGGGCGTTGCTCACCGATGTTTGCTACGCTTGTTACTTTTCCTGTGAGCTTCTTATCAGGGTCGGAATCCAAACCAAGTTGTACGGTCTGTCCCTTTTGTATCTTTTGGATGTCCACTTCATTAACGTATGTAATGGATTCCATCGTATCAAGATCGGGAAGCGTTGCTACGGTGGGGTCCCATGGGCTGACCGTCGAGCCAACAATACGTTTCTTCCCATTCCATTCGCGTTGATAGACAACGATGCCTGCGGCAGGAGCCATAATACGGAATTGCGCGATCACCTCAGAGAGCTGTTGGAGCTTCTGCTGTTCACGGGTTAAGTCCGTCTCCACGCTTTGCATTTTGGCAACTGCTTGCTGTACCTTCGTTTTGTAATTCGTCTTTGCTTGTTTATTCTGCCGTTCTGTTCTATCGTAATCAAGATCAACTTGCTTCCGAATTGCCGGAGCTTCGTAGACGGATTGTTCTTTGATCAGTTTTTTCTCTTCGAGCGATGATTCAAAGTTGGAAATTTCCTCTCGCGCTCCTGCAAGGGTAAGTGCAGTATCAAGACGAGCCTTTGTATATTCCGCTTGCGATTTTTGGATGTTCAATTGTGCATCACGCATCTTCGTTGCAATTTCGGATTGATCGAGCTGTGCGACAAGATCGCCGGGCTTCACCGTCGTGCCTTCGCCGACCAAGTTCGTGATCTTCATCTGCCAAATGCCGAGTTGGCGTACACCTTCAGGTCCACGTATTTCAAGCGAGTTCTTCGCTTGTAACTCACCGGAGATGGTGACGGTAATATCGAAGTTGCCGCGTTTTGGTGAAACGAGGATCGCTGATTGATCTTCGCTTGGTGCGCGTAATGCAAACCACCACACGAGCACTGCCGCAACAACAATGACTGCTGATGCAATAAGTATCTTTTTCTTCATGAAGAAATGGAAGATGAATTGTAAAAAACGAGAAACGAACGGAAAGCAATTATAAAGAAGTGAACATCAATGCCATAGGTCTCAACTCTAATAATAATACGACCCTGTTCGCTACGCTCCTCAGTAGAATTAGTTTCAGCTTGACTTGGTCTCGGAAGTTGCTGCTTTTTGTGATGTTCCCGGATCCGAACTCATTAGCACGGCAAGCGGCTGAAGTGAGGGAATATAATCAAAGATGATTGCAATAGCGGATGTGATAGGTACTGAAAGGATCATACCCCAAGGACCCCATACCCAACCCCAGAAAATAAGAGAGACCAAAATAAGAAGCGGACTGAGATTCAGTCTCGAACCCATGATACGTGGCGCGATCACACTACCAATAGAAAGTTGAGTGAGCAATACCGTTGCGGCAACGGCGATCGGTGTACCAATATCATCGAATTGCAAAAAAGCGACGGTGATCGGCATGATGGCTGCAAAGATCGAGCCGATACTTGGGATGAATGTCAAAAGGAAAGAAAGCACACCCCAAAGAATTGCTAAGTCAACACCGAATATCGAGAGCACTGCCCACATCACAAGTCCGCCTGTAAGATTAAAAAGCAAGGTGTTAACAAGATAGCTTCGTACTCGCTTATCGATGTTATCGAATATCTCGGTAAGACGTGTCGAGCTTGATGTAGGGAATGCACGACGCAATTTGGTGCGGAATTGTCCGTTGCCTGCCAAAATAAAAAGCATGAAAAGCATTATGAGCAAGAATCCGCTAAGAACACTCATCAGTGAGTTTGTAAAACTCGTGAGCACGGAAGCGATCTGCGAGGAATTGAATGCTGTTTGTAGATCAAAGTTCAGGACTTTATTCTTCAACGCAGGTGATATTTTTCCCATGAGATTGCTAAGGGCGGGCATGAAAACCTTCTCCCATTTTTCTTGATATTTTGGCAGCACATCTATAACAGAAGAGATGCTTTCGCTAATAACGACAGACACACCAAAGAGGACGCATCCGACAAGTACTAAAACTAAAAGAATAGCAAAGATCATAGGTACTTTCTTTTTGCGAAGAAAGTCCACGAGGGGCATGAAGATATTGGCTAAGAAAAGAGCGGCGATCACTGGCAGAAGTGCATCACTAAGGAAATGGAGTCCGACCCCAATTAATAATACTGCCGTAATAGCAAGCGGTATTGCATAAATGCTCCTCATCGGTGTGGGGGCAGAAGGGAACGGGGTTTGCTGATTTTGTTGGATGTCCATAGTTCAAAATTACTACATTCTTGGGGAGTGTGCGATAAAAACCCTCCATATTATCATTCCATTCCGCGAAAAGTACGCGGTCTTATGCTATTAATCACTTTCTATGCGAACCACTCCAAACCAACGGGAGTTCTTTTTACGGCATAAATTTATTCTGCCGATCTACTATGCGCATACTTGTTATTGAAGATGAACGGAAGGTCGCGAAGTTCTTGGAGCAAGGGCTACGCGAAGAAAAATATACAGTGGATGTT
>JBKJHR010000079.1:0-11169 GCA_046598695.1 Kapaibacterium sp. (SeqCode) | reverse complement strand
GTAAAACTTGCAACGGGCACAAACTTCTCTATCGTCTCTGGTGCTCCAACACAGCAGTATCCAGCGAAACTTGCTCCTGGCGCACGACTGAGTCTGAAGATCGCTTTCTCTTCAGCTGATAAGAATATCCACACCGATCAAGTTCTAGTGATATCCAACAGTACTGTTGCTCAGAGCACGATCTCGCTTCAAGGTGTTCAGGTTACAGCACAATCTGTATCGAATACACTTCCTTCGGGCGTAAGAATAACGATGATGCCTAACCCGATGTCAGCAGCAATGAAGTTGAACTTGAACGGTATCAAAGATGCTTCAATTGCTATCTATGATCTCAACGGTAAGCAGGTCGTTGCGAAGTATCTCTCTGCTACAGAATGGATCTGGAACGGCACATCAACTGATGGCTCGAACCTCGGCGCAGGTGCATACATTGTCCGCATCAGCGGCGTAAGCACAGATGGCAAAGCATTCACGACAAGCGAGAAGATCATTCTTCAGAGATAATCAATTTTTCTCTCAGTACAAAAAGGGTCATGACCGAAAGGTTGTGACCTTTTTTATTTCAGAGAACTCTTACTAATTCCCTTCGCCAACTCCCCCCTCTTCGTATCTTTGCCTACTACATTATGTCTGATATATTCATCTCATATAGCTCTAAAGACCGCGAGAAGGCGGAGCAGCTTACCGAGCTTCTCGCTTCGGCGGGGCTATCGGTGTGGATCGATCAGTCGGGTATCGATGCTGCTACAAGTTGGTCGGAAGAGATAGTCAATGCTCTTGATGAGTGCAAGGCATTTGTTGTTATGCTCTCTCCTTCTTCGATTGAATCAAAGAATGTTGTGCGTGAAGTATCCTTAGCGTTTGAGAAGAACAAGAAGATACTTCCACTTGATCTTGAGCCCGTTTCTCTGCCTGCAAGTTTGCAATATCATCTCGCCGGACTTCAACGTACCCCGATGACAAACATCGATGCCATTATCCGCGCACTCGGCAAGCTCGGATTGGAAGCAACGCAAGCTCCTACGATGAAGCTTATCAAAGAAATCAATGGCAGAAAGATCTTGATGATACTACCGTTCGAAGATCTATCACCAACAGGAGATAACGCATGGTTCGCCGATGGCATCGTCAGCGAAATGATTTCTGCGCTTTCGAATGTGAAGGCTCTGCATTTGATGGACGCGCACGCGACGAAGGAATTTAAGAGTTACAAGGGTCAACTGACGCATTATGCTTCGACGATGCAGATCCGTTATTTCGTACAAGGCTCGGTGCGGAAGTTCGGTGATCAGATCAAGATCACGGCGCAATTGCTTGATATTGATAGCGGCGATTATCTCTGGCAGCATTCGCTCAAGGGTGTGATGGAAAACATCTTCGATATTCAGGAAGAAATTGCTAATGAAATTCTGAAAGGTCTAGAACTTCATCTCAGCATCGATGAAAAGAAAAAGCTTGCCGAGCGCGGCACCGAGAATACCGAAGCCTATGAACTATATCTCAATGCGTTCGAGTATTTTAATAGACAGACCCATGATGGCTTCCGTATCGTCATTGAACTCCTAAACCATGCGCTGACTCTCGATCCCAATTATGCCGAGGCGCTCCAGTTCAAGGCAATCTTGCTCGGGGACTTATACCGCTCCTATGACCGCAATCGGAAGCACCTCGAAGAATCGGAATCGCTTGTAAAGCGAGCGCTGGGGATAAAGCCGGATCTCTGGATCGCTTATGGTGTGCTCTCCGCCTGTTACCTTCTTCAGGGCAAACTCGCCGAGGCAGAAGAAGCGGCAATGGAATATGTTCGCAGGGAGCCGGAGAGTTTCCATAGTCATCACGCACTTGGTGTCTTCTATATTGGGACGAATCAACCTTCGAAGGCGATTGCACGATTTGAGAAATCCATCGAACTGAAGCCGGACTATCTCTCAGCATACTGGAATCTGGTCGTTGTTTCGGATCAGGCTCACGACAATGTGCGCGCCACAACATGGAGTTTGGCAGCGCTTCCGCATTATGAACGGAGGCTGAGCCTTGTCCCGGACGATGAGACTTCAAGAGTCAGGTATGCGAATCTGCTCGGCTATGCAAACCAGCCTGAGCGCGCGCTGCTTGCCCTTGAGCCGCTCCTCAAGAAACAGGATTTAGATGGAAACTCCTGTTACAACATTGCCTGTCTCTATGCTCGGCTTGGCGATACTACGAATGCGCTTACGATGCTCCGCCGGTCTGTGAGCGCTGGATTCTCGGGGGTCGAAGCTTTCCGCTCTGATCCCGATCTTGATCCGCTGCGGGGGATGGCGGAGTTTGAGGAGTTGATGAAGGAAGTGGAGGCAAGCAATGGCTGATATTTTCATCTCCTATTCATCCAAAGACCGCGAGAAGGCGGAGCAGCTCACCGAGCTTCTTGCTTCGGCTGGGTTATCTGTATGGATCGATCATCAGGGTATTGGTGCTGCGGCGAGCTGGTCGGGAGAGATCGTTGATGCGATAGAAAACTGCAAAGCATTTGTGATTCTACTCTCACCGTCATCGGTCGAATCTGTCAATGTTATTAAAGAAGTTGCACTTGCAGCAGAGAAACGAAAGAAAATATTACCGCTTGACCTTGAACCTGTAGCATTATCTCGCGACTTGCAATATCACCTCGCTGGTATCCAGCGTTCGCCCATGACGAACATTGATGCCATCATCAGGGCACTTGAAAAGCTTGGCTTGGAAGCGATATCCGCTCCATCGTATCAGATCATCAAGCCTGAGAAAGAACTGCATACGCGCATCTCCACGGATGACAGAAAATCCTTGATGATCCTTCCCTTTGAGGATCTATCTCCAACTGCTGATAATGAGTGGTTCACGAATGGGATCGTCAGCGAACTTATCCAATCACTATCCGTCGTAAAAGCTCTTCGCGTGATGGATGCACAGACAACGAAGGAATTTAAGACATATAAAGGACACCTCACTATCTATGCGAAGGAGATGAGGGTCAGATATTTTGTACAAGGCGATGTCAGAAAATTTGGAGACCAGATAAAGATAAACTCCCGCTTACTCGATATTGAAACGGGCGAACATCTCTGGCAGGATTCGCTCAAAGGTACGATGGATGACATTTTTGATATTCAAGAGACCGTTGCAAAAAATGTTGCTGAAGGTCTGAAGATCATTCTTACTCAGGAAGAAAAGACACGGATAGAAGGGCAGTTGACAGAAAATGCGGATGCATACGAACTCTATTTGAAAGCGAAAGAATACTATGAACGGCATACCCGTTCCGATCTCGAACGTTCGATAGATCTTTTTGAGGAAGCGATCCGGATCGATCCGAAGTTTGCCGGAGCGCATGTGCAAGTCTCGAATGCTATTCTTTCCTATTACCGCAATTATTCTCACGACCAATTATCTCTTGACCGTGTACAAGAACATATTGACGCAGCCGAATCTCTACTCGGTGAATCAGCAAAAGTATATTGGATACGCGGCATCCTCTTTCGCACCTTAGGACAATACGAAAAGTCACAGGAAAGCTTCAACCATTCCATTGAGCTTGATCCTAACGACGCCGAATCCTACAATGCTCTTTCGATGACGTATGCTCTTCTTGGCGATTGGGTGAATGCCGTTGCCATGCGCAAACGGCATACCGAACTTCTGGAAAATGATCGGAACGCACATTATTCGTATACTCTCGCCTTGAGAAATTTGGAAGACAGAGAAGAAGTCCAAAAGGCGGCGAAAAGAACACAGGCTTTTTACGAGCGATATTTGAGGCTGACACCCGAAGACATCTACGCACGCGTTCAGTATGTTTCTGTCATGTGTATGGCAGGTGAAAAAGAGCACGGACTTGCCGAAGCGCGGTCTCTTGAGAAGATGCCAGGTATGGATGCGTATATGCTTTTCAATCTTGCCTGTGTTTATCTCAATGGAGGCGACCTCGAACATGGCTATGAAGTCTTACGAAGATCAATCGAAAACGGATATAGGAATATCGACGTGTTCATGTTGCATCCCGACCTCAAACCGCTTCACGGCACACGGGAGTTTGAGGTGCTAATGAGGGAGTTGGAAGAGAAACTAAAATAGTGAGAGCTGATTCTATCGTATGAGAATTATTGGTGTTATCCTCTGAAGAGAAAATTGGCGATATTGAAAGGTGGTTCACGAAATGTGTGTGCCGTCATCACCACTTTATGGAGCACTTCTTTGAGAGAAGCAAAGTCATTGGGTTTTTTTATATATACATTGGCTCCGCTGAGGAATGTCTTTTCAATATCAGCTTCGGTTGACGATGTTGAATAGATCGCAACAGGCATTACATGTAATCTCTCTATCGCTCTAATTTCCTTCAAGCACTCTAAGCCATTTTTGCAAGGCATATTGAGATCGAGAAAGAGCAGAAACGGAGGGACGGTATCTTCTTTCATGAGATATTCCATTAGCTCGACCCCGTCACTGAGCGTATTCACATTTGCATTAATTTTCAGGTCTTTCAGTGCTTTTACAAAAAGAAGACGGTCGCCTTCGTCGTCGTCTGCGAGTAGGATGTTGTATGTAATATTCGCCATGTTGGTGGTGTGTTAGCTCGTTGGTAAGTATATGTCGAAGGTAGCACCGTTATCTAACGTGCTTGTTGCAGTGATAATGCCACGGTGATTATCCACTATTTTTTGTACGATAGCAAGCCCTATGCCTGTGCCTTCATAGATTTCTCTTCCATGTAGTCGTTGGAATACTTCAAAAATTTTCTGACTGTATTGAGGTTCGAAGCCAATGCCATTATCCTTGACAGAAATATGGCAGTATTGCTGGTTGGGCAATAATGCACTATTATTCAACGTGCTCCCTTGAACGATCTTACTCGCAATAACAATATGCGGTGGACGGTCTGGGTGTGAAAATTTCAGCGAATTGGCAACGAGGTTATGAAGAAGCTGTCGAAACTGAAACGGAATGATATTGGCATTGCATAGTTCTGATGCCTCTATGTTCGCGTGTTTTGCATCGATCCTATCTTTGAGACTAGAGAGAACATCGGCAACAATAGCGTTGAGATCAGTATCAACAAAAACATGGTCATCGTTACCTAAGCGCGAATAAGAGATGAGGTCTTCAATAAGATCTCTCATGCGTTTTGTCGCACCTTCTATCCTCGTAAAATATCCCTTCGCATCTTCTGAGAGTGTGCTAAATTCTGTATCCATGATGAGCGAAGAAAACATTTGGATGTTTCTCAGTGGTTCTTGCAGATCATGGCTTGATACATACGCAAATGCGAGCAATTCATTGTTGATACGTATTAATTCGGTTGCACGCTTTTCCTTTTCTTCGTTTTGATAGGCAAGCTCTTTGTTCGCGACGACCAATTCTGCTGCTCGATTTTCTTTCTCTTGGTTTTGATAGAGAAGTTCTTTGTTCGCGACGACCAATTCTGCTGCTCGATTTTCTTTCTCTTGATTCTGATGGAGAAGTTCTCTGTTGGCGACAACCAATTCTGCTGCTCTATTCTCTTTCTCCTGATTCTGATGGAGAAGTTCTTTGTTTGCGACGACCAATTCTGCAGCTCGATTTTCTTTCTCTTTATTTTGATATGCAAGTTCATTGTTCGCGACGACCAATTCTGCTGCTCGATTTTCTTTCTCTTGATTTTGATACGCAAGTTCTTTGTTGGCAACGATCAGTTCTGCCGCCCGTACTTCTTTCTCGTTCTGCTGCTGCTCTAAAAAGGCAATAGATCCTTCTAACTCCAGTCGCAGGCTGTGCGTGTTTAGAAGGTAAGTATGTATCCTATAGTAGGAATAGAACAAAATAAACAGTGCGCCAAGAAACAGGACAATGATATATAATGGAGTGATGAATGAAATGTCCTTATATTGACGAACACGTTCTAAAAGCAGTCCCGACTCTACATCTGTCATATTCGCAATATGCAGAATCACACTATCCATTGTCGTAATGCCTTCGGTGATATTCTTTTTTTGTGGTGGAGTTAACGCTAACGTTGTAAAATCAGCCCGTAGATCAGTAGTGTTCGATATCTTATTATTTATCGCTTGATGTAATGTCTGAAGATTATGTATCTGTTCTGGGTTGTCTTGGATCAACGAGTCAAGCACTTTCAATTCCCTATTGAGATTGACTATTGCCTCATCCCTCTCATGAAGCATTGATGAATCGCCCAATAGGATGAAAATGCGTTTGTGTGATTGCGCGCCGTACACATATTCTGAAATACTCTGTAGCGATCGATTGACTTGAAAAGTATGGCTGATCTTCGCAGAAGCAAGAACCTGATTGTTAAATTGGATGTAGGTATAGATAGAGAGACCAACGAGAAAAAGGGCAGTAATAACGTAAACATATTTGACCTTCGAAAGAGAACGGATATATGTATTCACTTCAAAACTATCAATAAAACCAGTAGTTGAATGTCTATCTTATGGCGAAATGAATGATACGATAACAAGAAGTGATCGGTCACGGATTAGAGCCTTAGATGATATATGTGCTCATGCGAACACAATCATGAATCATTAGGTAGCACTTATTATTGGAAATAGCTGCGAAGAATACTTTGGCGGGGGGATCTTTTCATCTCCAAGATATATTTTGCTCTCCCTCAGCATGACATATCGGGCTAATTACCTCACTTTCATCTGAACGTCCCTCGTAATTTTTCTTATGCTTCTTTCGTTTGTCCATCGCCGCTTCCTCTCCGGGAATACGAACGTAACATAATACTGACATTTCTACAGATTCATGCAATTTAAATCATTACACATCATTGAGCCTATCCTGAAATCACTGGGTGAAGAGGGCTATACAACACCTACGCCGATTCAGGCGAAGGCGATACCGACGATCCTGACCGGGAAGGATTTTTTGGGTATTGCCCAAACCGGAACAGGGAAGACGGCGGCTTTTGCCATACCGATCATTCAGCATCTTTATACCCATAAGTTTGAGAGCAAAAAGAGAAAAATTAGGAGCCTAGTCCTCACCCCTACGCGTGAACTTGCTGTTCAGATAGATGAAAGCTTTCAATCATACGGCAGATATTGCGGTATCACGAGTGTGGTGGTCTTTGGTGGAGTAAAGCAACACCAGCAGGTAGCGGCATTCCATAAAGGCATTGATATCGTTATTGCAACCCCGGGCAGGCTTCTGGACTTGATGGAACAAGGGCACGTCGCCTTGCAACACGTTGAGATACTTGTTTTGGATGAAGCCGATAGAATGCTTGATATGGGCTTTCTCCGCGATGTGAAGAAGATCCTCGCTGCCCTGCCAAAGAAACGTCAAACTCTTTTCTTTTCAGCAACGATGCCACCGGAGATCGTGAAGCTCGCTGATTCGATTCTCCATTCACCGGAAAAAGTTGAGGTGACGCCACCATCCTCAACGGTTGACATGATCCAGCAATCGCTGTATTTCGTTGAGAAGCAGAACAAGATACCGCTCCTTGTTCACATCTTGGAGAATCCTGATATTAAAACAGCTTTAGTTTTTACTCGGACAAAGCGTGGGGCGGATGTAGTAGTCCGGTCACTTGATAGGAATGGTATTCGCTCCGAAGCCATTCATGGCAACAAGGCACAGAATGCCAGACAACGCGCCCTTGCGAACTTCAAAGCACAGAAGACGAGAGTTCTTGTTGCGACTGATATTGCCGCTAGAGGGATCGATGTTGATGATCTTGAGTATGTGATCAACTATGAAATACCGAATGTACCTGAGACCTATGTCCACCGCATCGGCAGAACTGGGCGTGCCGGAGCATCGGGGAGTGCAATCTCATTCTGTAGTCCTGATGAGAAAGCGTATCTGAAAGATATTGAAAAGCTGATAAAGAAGAAGATACCTGTGGCACTCGGTCATAATTTTGCCAAAGCGGTAGCACCTGTTCTTCGTGCTCAGCGTAGCGGAACATCCGATGACCCCGTCGCACAGAGGATGGCGGCACTTGCAAAGAGAGAACCGCTAAACTTGGTGAAAGCGAAACCCCGTGAAGAAGAAAAACCACAACGGGCACCACAGGAAAACCCTAATCCTCCCAAAAATCGCACAAAAAAGAGGTGGAACAGCGGTCAGCGAAATAACAGACGTACCCGTCAAAGTTCTTAAGCAAGACACGAAGTTTGGGGTAAATTCGTTTTCGCATCCCATATTGATAATTCCTATTTTATAAATATTTTAAAGTATCATGCCTGTTCTCTCCGTTGAAAAAATCAGCAAAGACTTCCGTCATAAACCACTCTTTAACGATGTTACCTTCAGCATTGATTGGACGGAACGGCTTGGGCTGATCGGAACAAATGGCAGCGGCAAGACAACGCTTATGCGAATCCTTGCTGGTGAAGAGACCCCCGATGGGGGGTCAGTCATGGTTGCTGAAGGATGCCGGGTGGGGTATCTACCGCAGAACCCTCACTTCGAGCCGGATGAGACTGTCCTCGACGCGATCTTTTCAAGAAGTAGTGATGCCCTGAGCCTCATTCATGATTATGAAGCTGCTTTGAATGAGCTGACGCATAGTCATGATGATCCTGCACTTGCACGTCGCATAAGCGAACTTAGCGCAAAGATCGATTCCGCAGGGGCGTGGGAAATCGAGACGAATGCCAAGATCATCCTTGCAAAGCTGGGAGTTACCGACCTTGAAGCGACGATGGGGACACTTTCGGGAGGGCAACGCAAACGAGTTGCCTTGGCGCATGCACTGATCGTTCAACCCGATCTTCTCATGCTCGATGAACCGACAAACCATCTCGATGCAGAGACGATCAGTTGGTTAGAGCAATATCTTTCGAGATATTCCGGCGCACTGCTTCTGGTTACCCATGATCGTTATTTCCTCGATAGAGTGACCGATCATATTCTTGAAATTGATCGCGGCACAACGCAGGTATTCGACGGCAATTACGCCTATTATCTCGAACGTAAAGCAGAGTTAGAATTCAATCGCAAGGTAGAGGGGCAGAAGCTGAAGTCCCTTATCAAGAGCGAACTTGCATGGCTTCGTCGCGGAGCGAAAGCACGTTCGACTAAGCAGAAAGCCAGAATTGATCGCGCCGAAGAAATGATGGCGGCTCCACGCGAGAAGGAAAAAGAAACGCTAGAGATCACGATCCTCACACGAAAGCTTGGCACGAAGACGATCGATTTCGACAATGTATCAAAAGGGTATGATGGTAAAACGCTTGTAAAGGATTTTACGCACATCATGACCCGTGGCGAGCGTATCGGCATCATCGGACCAAATGGAAGTGGGAAGACAACGCTCCTTGAGATGATAACCGAACGGACGAAGCCCGACAAGGGGCGAGTTGAAATCGGTCCATCGGTCGTCATAGGTTACTACGATCAGGAAAGCCGTCAGCTCAATGAAGAGCAGCGCATGATAGATTATATCAAGGAGATCGCTGAACATATCCCAACCTCTGACGGCGGCACGATCTCAGCATCATTGATGCTCGAACGCTTCCTGTTTCCGCCAGAGATGCAGTATGCGCCTATAGGGAAGCTCTCAGGCGGCGAACGTCGCAGATTGTATCTGCTTCGCATTCTTATGGGCAATCCGAATATCCTTTTGCTTGATGAGCCGACGAATGATCTTGACATCCCGACGCTTGTTGCACTTGAATCGTTTTTGGATGAATTTACCGGATGCCTTGTCGTCGTGAGCCATGACCGTTACTTCCTTGATCGCACGATCGATCATATCATGCGTTTTGAAGGTGAAGGAAGAATTCGTGATTATCCTGGCGATTACTCTGCTTTCCTGAAGATCAGAGAGCAAGAGCAACGCGAAGCCGATGAGAAGGAAAAGGCGAAGAAGCTTGCAGGCGAGAGATCCGTCGCGCCAACGTCCACAACTTCATCGGAAAAGAAACGGAAGCTGACGTTCAAAGAGCAGAAAGAGTTTGAGACGCTTGAAAAAGAGATAGCGAATGCCGAAAAGAGAAAGCTGGAGATCGAAAGTGAACTTGCAAAGAACACGACAGACTTCACTGCCATCCAATCTCTTTCAGAGGAATTACAAGAGCTCGAACGCACTCTTGATAAGAATGTCGAGCGCTGGTCGGAGCTTGCGGAATTAGCATAGTTGCAAAGGCACATTTAATAAGGATATGCTATCCTTTTTATAAAGTACTTATTGCTGCTATTCGACTGTCTTGGTCGAATTTTCTTCACAATTGCTTTTTTTTTTAGTTGTTATGATGCCTTTTCCCGTTAATCGTGTACCATAAAGTGTCGAGAGGTATATTCTTTTGGCTCCTTTATGGAGTTGTATCCTATGAAGCACATCAATATCCTTCCCTTCTTGGAGAGTATCCCATCAGGAGATTATAAGACCAATGGGAAATTGATTATTGTTAAACATTGGCCACAATCCGTTACAAAGCTTGATTAACAACTGGTGATGTTGTGAAAAATACGGATCGCTTGGTTGCCTTGCCAGAATTCTAACCTTGCAGTAGTTGTGGTGTCGGTATTAAGATAGATAATATAAAAAAGTGTAAAGATGTGTAAGTACCCCACCATATCTGTATGTCTAACCATTTTTTTAAACTCATACGCATCGTATCTTTATGTAATAATTTCAGAAAATAATGTAAGAAGTTCAGTGAAGGCAAGTCGTATTTTTGTATCAGTACGATATGTACGACTATAAAAACTTGCATTTGTAAGAACATTCGTGGTGCTTATTTTAGGGAGGTACGCATGATGGAAGTTCTTCCATAGCAGAACCAATGCAGGGACGTTATCACGTCTCCGCATTTTTTTTAGTGCCGTAAATTTTAATGGTAAAACGATAGGCAACAACTGAACAACCTATCTGCTTAACATCTTATTAATAGAATCTTTCAAATCTTTAGATCATTTGCATACCCATAGCATCCATATTCTCAGTTGAAGGTGCTTCCGGTATTGTTGACAATGATTCTTCAGCTAAAGGCAGTGGTAATATTGGCTCTTCAGGTACTTGCTCCATCGGTTGCTGTGGAGAAATTGTTTTTTTCGGTTCAAGCGGCGGAAACGCATTTTTATCATATTCCATAGTATTCACCTCCTTTCATTGGAAAACTCACGCAACATCTTTCTATCAAAAAGAGGCTGTGTGGATAGATCGTATCAGCGATCTTGTATCCCCTATACCTTCTT
>JBKJHR010000228.1:0-3894 GCA_046598695.1 Kapaibacterium sp. (SeqCode) | reverse complement strand
ATCTACAGCGTGGAGTTGTTCGTCCACCGTTTCTAATCCGATCACTTTCTTCTTGAATTTCTTTGCTCGCTTTGAGAGATAGTCATCAAGAAATGTCGATTCATCGGTTGACATTTCATTTGTACTCATAAACGCCATAAGGAAAAACGGTTTAACCCGAGCAAGCATAAGAAGGGGCATACCAAGCGAATCGGTCATGTACTGATTCAAATGCCCAAAGGAAGCTGAATCCATGAGCATATTCAGTGTCGTATCGCCAGGCATATACATTTTGGGCAGCATCTCCATAATATTCCCCATAGACGCCTTATCCATCAACATCTCCATTGCGAAGATGTCGCTCTTCTTAATGTATGTATCAGTTTGTTTTGTAAAGCGAAATGCGCGTGAATCAAAAGAGTGCATCGTACCATAGAGGTATGATGGCTTCATGGTGCCATTTCCTTTTATCTCCCAAAGCAAAGACGGATAGTCACTCTGCGCCAAAACGGAATGAGCGAAGAGGACAAAGACGATACAAAAAAGAAAGCGTATACTGCTGAATGTCATTATGTAAATTTACGGCATAGTTGCGGCAGTGTGTGAAAAACAGGTTTTGGGACACGGTCTAAAGTCCGTGCAACTCTATATGTCAAGTCTGGTCAGCCCACATAGATCATTCCGCGAACTTGCCGATGTACCAATCTTTATTCGGAATTTCCCCCCGAAAATGCTGAACATACATCATATAATTTTCTGCACCAATAGCAACCATCTCACGCTCTTTATCATTGATCGGGCGAACGACCTTCGCCGGAATTCCTGCGGCGAGCATCCCATCTCCGATGTGTGTACCGGGAGTTACAACTGCACCGGCAGCAACAAGTGCGCCCTTACCGATCACTGCACGATCAAGAACGACAGCATTCATACCAACAAGTGCGCCATCGCCAACGGTGCAGCCATGAAGAACGGCTGAATGCCCGATGGTTACATTTTCTCCAACAAAAGTTGGATTCTTAAAATGTGTGACGTGAATAGCAACGTTATCCTGGATATTCGTATTTTTCCCGATATGAATGCGCTCAACATCACCACGAATGACGACGTTAAACCATACACTGACATTTTCTTCAAGCGTTACATTGCCGATAATCCTTGCGCCTGCAGCAAGAAAGACAGAAGAATGGACGTTTGGAGTTATTCCTTGAAATGCATAGAGCTTCCCAGTTTCAACTTCTTCGATGCGAGCCTTTATATCCATAGAATGTAAAAAAAACGGACGAGATTTTAATTCCCTTGCCAATTCATTGCTACCTTTCAATGATCACTATCGCCTCAGCGATCTCTTTCGTATGTGAGAGCGAAACATGTATTGCATAGTCTTTGCCAACAATTCGCTCTGCCATAGTGATCATTGAGCCGCGCAAAATGATAATTGGTTTGCCGGAGTATTCTTTCGCGACAACAGATTCACTCCATCGAAAACCACTGCGAATGCCAGTACCAAGTGCTTTTGCAAGAGCTTCCTTTGCGGCAAAGCGGGCTGCGAAATGCTCTGCACTATTCTTTCGGGAATTACAGTAGCGAATTTCTTCGGGTGAAAAGATCCTTGTCAAAAATTGCTCGCCGTAATTCGCAATGCTTGCTGCAATGCGCGGGACTTCGATCATGTCAATACCTGTTCCAAATATCATACGTTTGTTTCCAACGAGCCGCTCTGCAAAAGAGGTTCATACATCATCAAGGCATCGTTTTCCGTGACGAATTCTGTTCGCTCCTCATTTGATACTCTATTCCTCACTATGCGTTCGATCTTATTATGGCGGGTATATGCGCCCCACCATTGCGCTTGAAAGGCGTGTTCTGCCTCTATGACAGAATACTCGTTTTCGGGTTCAGCATCCGAGCGAAGTTCGCCATTCAGGTATTCGTCGTCGAGCCAAAGATTGATCTGGAAGGACTGATCTGTATCGTTGCGAAGGATGAGATCAATATAATTATATGATAGCGTAGCACCGCAGCCAAAAGGAATCGTACGATTTATGTCGGGAAACACATCAAAGCTGTGCCGCCAACGTTCGGCTATCGTGAGCGGAGAATGCAACGCAATCCAATACAGGAGATTGCCAAGTTGACAAAGCCCCCCACCAACACCACTTGTGATCTTGCCACCATCAAGTACAAGCCCTTCCTTATATCCTCTTAAGGCACTCGGACGACCAACAAGATACCATATTGAGAACGACTCACCGGGTTTTATGACGATTCCATTTATTCTTTCTGTTGCAAGACGGAGATTCGTGATCTTATTAAATTGTAAGTGCATTTCTACATTACGCAGTTTGCGGAGCAGAAATGACTTGTGTCGAAAAACAGAATGGTCAAGTGACGTTGATGAGCGGTTCTTAGCAAATTGCGATGAATGCAATTTCCATTGAAGACTTCGTTTGAGGATAAAGACTTCCTTTCCGATAATCTTGCGAATTGTGCTTCGCGTTTTTGGTTTGGCAACGGTGTTCATTGCATTACACGATCTTTATATCAAATTCATGCAATAGTCCAACAACGCCCGAAAGAGAAAACTTCGCTTTTTTTACTTTATTCTTTGATGGATCAATGGTGTAGTTAAAAGATGTAGAGAGATCGGATTTCTCTAAATTTGTGCCAACGAAAACAGCATTCTCGAAATCGCAACCGACGAAGTTTGATGAAGAAAGATCACAATCATCAAAAAAGGCACGTTTGAGAGAGCAATTGATAAAATCGGTTTTCTTGAGAGTGAGTTTTGCAAAGGAGACATAATCTAAGATCGTATCCTGAAACTCCACAACCATCATAAATGGGTTACATGCGCTCATATCAATCCCCGTGAGTTTACATTCGATAAATTTTACATCCCGGAAGCTCACATCTTCGACCTTCGCATTGCTTATGTTGCAGTTTGTAAAGACACATTCTACAAATTGAGAATGTTTCAGGATAGCATCGGTAAGATCGCACCGAGTGAACGTGCAATTCTCGTATTCGCCGCACTCGAACGGCGTTTCACGAAAATCAACTTCTTCGTAATTCTGGTTGATAAAAAAAGGGAGTGTCACGGTCTATTATTCTCCGGGGAAATGGAACAGTCCGTTATGGTCGCAGGGAAAATCGATCGCGGCAACAACGGCATCGAGATTCAGCTCGCCATAGATATGCGGAAAGAGCCTTTCACCGCCATCAAGGTTCTCATAGACGATCTCTGCATTGACGATAGGTTCATCTACTTCGAGCAAGACAAGGTCAGTCATACCATCAAAACGGTAGTTAGCCGTATCAATGACTTGCTGACGTGTAGAGCAATGAATGAAGCCTTCTGTTGTGAGTGAATTTGCAGAATAACTACCTACTGCTACGGCATTCTTCCAATCTTTGAGATGTGTAATATGATAGATCATTCAACGTATTCTATATCCATGAAGATGAAAAAATATAAGGATTTGCCGTCATCCATTGCGCAACGGTATGCGCCTTTGGCATCTATGAGATAGACGGCAATTGCCGCCATATCCCAGCAATCAACTTCCTCTGCGCCCCATTCGGATTCAATAAGTTTATCGAATTCATTCTCTAACCCGTATGAGTGTACTTCTTCGTCAATGAGATTGCAAATATCATCAGGAATCTTAGGGTTTGCCCACGACCATTGCCAGGTATTTTCGAGAGGAGAGTATGTGCCGACAGTCTGGCATGTGATTTTCAGCTGCATTTCATCGCCACGCCAGAAGTATAATTCACCGATGAGCTTGTCATACGTCCAACGGTCGTATGTACCAAGATCATATTCTTCCATGATCTCGGCTTGCTTTTGGATCAGGTACTGATTCGCACCCGTTACGAATTGATATAGTAGTATGACATTTGAACAATTCG
>JBKJHR010000137.1:0-5045 GCA_046598695.1 Kapaibacterium sp. (SeqCode) | reverse complement strand
ATCATGTATGCGTATAGCTTTACTCCAGTTATTAGTGGATTCAATTGGCAGATGAATCAGCTTCGTTTTGGTGCGGCAGTGACTTACACGCCGCTTCCTCATAAGGAGCCTCCACCACCCCCGCCTCCTCCACCACCGCCATTGCCTGATCCGGTCAAGCCACCTGTGCTTGCTGCAGAGATAAGGGCGATCGGCTTGGATAAGAACGGGAATGAAGTGCCGCTTGATGTGACAGTGGAAGAATACGTAAGTACACAACTTCGTCCGTTGCTCAACTATGTGTTCTTTGATGAAAGCTCTGCTGATCTTCCTTCGCGTTATACACGGCTTGCATCTACGCAGAAAGACAAATTCCGCGTTGAGAATCTCTATGGATATGAGACGATCGATCTCTATCATCAGATGTTGAACATCATCGGACGCAGGCTCTTGGAAAATCCGAATGCGAATATTACACTTGTTGGATGCAATGACGACCTGAATGCAGAAAAGGGCAATCGTGACCTTTCAAAAAAACGTGCAGAGGCTGTACGTGAATATCTAAAAAATTCATGGGGTATTGAAGAAAGTAGAATGCGAGTGATAGCGCGCAATCTGCCCGAAAAACTTTCCAACAGTTCGACCGAAGATGGTAATGCGGAGAATCGCCGCGTTGAGATCGTCTCAGATAATTGGAAAATTATCGAGCCGGTATTGACGACAGATACGTTGCGCGTCGTATCACCACCGACACTTCGCTTTATCCCCAAGACAACCTCCGAAGCAGGTATCGCAAGCTGGACATTGCCGGTGACACAGGCGAATGTGCCGCTTCAGAAGTATTCAGGTAATGGGGATGTTCCGACAAAGATCGAATGGGCATTGAATAAAGAAAAGAGTGACGTACTTCGTTCGCTCACTTCGATCGACTATTCGTTGAACGTTGATGATAAAGCAAATCAAAAAGCATCATCACCGCAGATGACAATACCTGTTTTGCAGCGTACCCTTCAACGTAAACGTGATGAATCGCGAACAGATACACTCTTCTCGCGTTATAGTTTGATCTTATTCGATTTTGATGAGGCGGGGCTCAATAAAGCAAACTCGCGCATTACAGAATTTATCAAACAGCGTCTCTCGAAAGAAGGGCTTATCACGATCACCGGATATACTGATCGCATTGGTACACCGGAATATAATCAACAGTTATCGGAATATCGCGCCAAATCTACAGCGCAATCACTTGGCTTATCTCGCGCTGAGATCAGAGGCGTAGGTGGTTCTGAGCTTCTCTATGATAATAATATACCCGAAGGTAGGTTCTACTGCCGCACGGTGACGGTCTTTGTGGCAACACCCTCGAAATAGTCTATACTTCCCCTATATTTTGTAGGGGAAAAATACAACATAGCAAAGTCGATACATCAAAATTCATTAAACACGAATCCCGAGAGCAACTTCGGATAGAAAAATGTTGACTTCTGCGGCATATATGACCCTTCACTTGTGACATCTAACATTTCTACTGGCGTTATTGCCTTAATAATAAATGCCGCATTATATTCATTCCCTGCAAGCATCTCATCCAATTCTTTCAGTGTGTGAGGGTAGAGAAGATTTGATTTGTTGTTGATCTGCTCCTGGGTTAATCCTGCAATGGGCTTGAGAATGTCTTCATGCAAGCGATAGACCGATAGCTGTTCAAGGGCACTACCGCTCTTTTCGTCCTTATCCAGTACAATAACAGAATGTGGTACATCCGGGAATTGGATAAGTGCAAGTGCATGAATGTCCTTTTGAAAGAACTCAAGGGCTTCTTCACGCGAATCCTTCAGAGTAAGAATAAAATGTTTTTCAAGTTCACGCAGAAATTCATACTGATTGAATGATCCTATGCTATGAAGAATGCGGTGTGTTGGGAGAATGACCGTCCCTTCACCATGCAGATTTGCAAGATAGATCATAATGTGATCTGCTCCGTCAAGCTCCGGGTGAGCGGCGGAGTACGCAACAGCAGTTTCATACCGGTGATGACCGTCAGCAATCACAACCTTTTTTGTCGCAACAAGTTTCTCTAACCGTGCAACGAGAGCAGGATCAGTCAAGCGCCACATGGTATGACGTACACTCTCACCATTCGCGAGTAATTCATCGACATCAGCCAGAGGGGGATTTGCAGTAACACTGTCAATTGTATGATCGAAGATGAGTGCTTCGTCGTCAATAAGTCCAAAGATCGGGCTAAGATTCGTCTTCACCGCATCAAGCAATGCAAAGCGATCTTTCTTGGGACCCGAAAGAGTTTGTTCATGCGGCAGAACATTTCCTTCTGAATATGGCGACACCTTCAGCCGACCAATGACTCCCCGACGTGTAACTTGTTCACCTTCTGGTGTACGGAATGTCTGATAGTAGACATAAAAAGATGGTTCGGTATCACACTGAAGTACACCCTTGGTTTTCCATTCATCAAAATAAGCTTTTGCACTTTGATACGGATCAGCATCACGACTGAATTCGAGGCGTATGACATTGTGCGGATCTTTCTCATAGAGCGCAGCTCTCTGCATCTCGGAGATCACATCATAGGGCGGTGCAACCACGTTCTTGATCTTGACTTTCTCGCTATTGTAGCGAGTGCCTTCGAAGGGGAGAAATTGATTCATATTATACTTGATACCCTAAATTCTTCAATGCGTTTTTATCATTTCGCCAATCGGCGCGAGCTTTCACGTGAAGTTCGAGATAGACGGGATGCTCAATGAATTTCTCGATCTCTCTGCGCGCATAACCTCCGAGCGACTTCAACGCCTCACCACCTTTGCCGATGAGAATAGATTTTTGCGAATCACGTTCTACGAGGATGTCCGCACTGATATACCACTTGCCCTCTTCGCGCTCTTTATATTCGTTGATGATCACTTCCGTTGAATAGGGGATCTCATCTCGGTATTGACGGAAGACGACCTCGCGTATCAATTCACTTGCAAAAAATCGTTCGTTCTGATCGGAAAGTTGCTCGGCATCAAAGAATTTTTCACCAGCCTTCATATATTTAGCAATGAGTCCTGGTAAGTGCTTCAGGTTATGCTTGCTTTTTGATGAGAAAGGGATCACTTCGGCGAATGTGCCCATTTCGCCATATTTACCGAGAAGCGGAAGGAGATCTTCTTTCTGCTTGATAAGATCGATCTTCGAGAGCGCAAGGATGATCGGTTTTCCTTTTGCAAGCTCAAGATATTTGTCCCATTCCTTTGGCAATGCACGTTCAGGAGTAAGAGTCGCTTCAGCGAGAGCAACTATAACGTCCGCATCATCAAATGATTGACGTACTTCCTCTAAGAGTGCCTTGTGATGCAATGTCGTCGGGCGCGGCATAATACCCGGCGTATCAAGAAAGATGATCTGCTCGGTATCGGATGAGTGAATGCCGAGGACACGTTTGCGTGTCGTCTGAGGCTTTGCAGAGATGATCGATAGCTTCGTGCCAAGCAAAGCATTCATCATTGTGGACTTCCCTGCATTAGGGATGCCGACAATAGCACAGTAACCTGATTTGAATTCGTTTGTCATTATGGTTCTTTTAACATCTCCACTACACGGGCATCTGCACTCTGTAATGCTTCAACTGCAGTCTTCTTCTTATAGAGCGCTTGTGCAACTTCATCCTCTATTATCGCTTCGATTTCCAACCACTTCGGATGATTCGGTGTCATTCGTGCATTCGCAAGTTGATGGATGAATATATCACCTTCCTTGCGCTTGAGATAAAAGCTGTCACGCTGTAACGTAGAAGTTGCCGGAAAGATGTTAAATGCTTTTGATAATCTCAGTTCATTATCTGCGCGTGATAAGAAGGCAATGAGCTTCTTCACTTGCGATTTCATCTTTGAGTGCGAGTTTACGGAAAGATATTCACCACCAGCAAAGGATATTCCCGAATGTCCGTTATTCCCAGGAAAGGGAGCACAATACCAATTGAACTCAGCCTTCGCAAGCGGCTTCAAGAGCCATGCGCCACTATAGAGAATAGCCAGTTTGCCACGCTTGAACATATCATCAAGATTTTTCTGTGTCTCAAGTACACCAACGTCAAGTTGCTTTACATAAAATGTAAGGGCTTCGATATTCTCTTTCGAGGCAAATGTAGGATCGCCTTTGGCATCAAGTATATCCCCACCATTCGACCAAAATTGAGGTAGTATCTTTTTATACAGCCGATGAGCGTCTGACCCATTTACACCAATGCCTTTTGCTTTGCCATTCTCTTGGACAGCTTTTCCTAATTGATACATTTCATCCCATGTATCAATGGAAAGAGTATCATGTGTTGATAGGCTTGCATTATGGAGCAGGTCATGATTGAGGAAGAGAACTCGCGTATCAACGAACCACGGTAGCGCAAAATATTTGCCTTTCCACTTTCCTGGTTCGCGTGCATATTCAGGGGTAACATCAAATCGTGGTGAGAGGGAAGTGTCGCTTGTTAGATCTTCTAGTACGCCACTTGCGGAAAACTCCGCGATCCAATCGCTTCCGAATTCGATCACATCAGGCGCGGTCTCGGCATTGAAGTTGATCATCAACTTTGTCTTGCCGTCACCCCAACTCATCTCCGAGGTTTCAACTGCTATCTCAGGGTTTTCTTTTTTAAAGTCATTGATGACGGAATCCATTACTGCCTTTTGCCCTGGCTCAGACCAAAAATGCCAGAAGCGAACAGTGTTATCGGGAATGCCGCGATTGCAAGAGAGTGAGAACGCCGCGATACAAAGCAGAAAAAGAACTTTCGTTTTCGGATCTCTTCGCTGCGCTCTCACTGACATGATCGAACTGATTACTGACCTGCTCCGTGGCAGTTCTTATACTTCTTTCCACTTCCGCATGGGCAGAGGTCGTTTCTTCCGACCTTTGGTTGCGCACGAATGACGGGAGCTTGTGGTGCATTCGGCGGTGGTGGCGGAGGCGGCATACCCGCCTGCATTTGGCTATATTCTGGCATTTGTGTTGCCGTGGAAGTATAGTCCTGCTTTACAGCTGTCATGCGCTGTGGACGCGCAGGC
>JBKJHR010000027.1:0-9757 GCA_046598695.1 Kapaibacterium sp. (SeqCode) | reverse complement strand
AGGATGAGCAAGAATTACGCGACATGCTTTTTACTGCCACGGAGTACAAGCAAGGACCAATTGCATTGCGTTACCCACGTGGTAATGGTATTGGTGTGCCACTTGCGGCATCAGGTTTTTCCAAGGTCCCTATTGGGCAAGGTGAGATGATGCGCGACGGCAAAGATGCTGTTGTTATTGGTGTTGGTCCCATCCTCTATGATGCAATGAAAGTTGCGGAGGATCTGGAGCATGAAGGGCTATCGGTTGCTGTGGCAAATGCTCGTTTTGTCAAACCGCTTGACGAAGCATTGCTCGAAGGACTCGCTCATCGCTTCGATCGCATTATAACTATTGAAGAGAATACCATCAAAGGTGGCTTCGGTAGTGCTGTCTCGGAATTCTTCATGGAAAAAGGCTTATCACCGAAGATGAAACTCCTCGGCTTCGGCGATCACTTCGTGGAGCATGGCTCACCGAAAGAATTGATGGTAGATGAGATGCTTACAAAAGAGGGAATACTCGCATCCGTCCGCAACTTCCTTACCGCGTCACAGCATAATACACCACATATATCCACGAAAGCAGACCGTGGATGATCGCCCAAAGGATCGATTGATTCACTGACCATGAAATAGCGATTGCCATTGCCGAGCCGAATCCGATACCGTTCTTCACGGTCTTTTGGATAATGACATTTCTTTGCATTGTTGACTTTCTAAAAAAGTAGTTTATTCGAATAAAATGCTACTTTCCTCACAATGAGGGGTTATACAAACATACGGGACAATTGGACGCCTTCGTAGAGAAAAAAACTACAATTCCCGTTATTCGTTGTAAATCAGTATCTTACAGACAATTTTCAGAAATATTGAAGAAATTTTGTAACTTTGAGCTTTTCAAACGTTTTAATAGAGTAACCATGTTACCCGAAGCGCCCCGATGTTTTTATTTAGAGGCGTCCTCTCTCACTCTCCCCCAAGAAACAGGAACATAACAATTTGCGGACTTCCCGTATAATCTATAGGTAGGGGCGGAGCACATTCTCCATCCTTTCTGTTATGCAAATGAGAATGTTCTCACTTTTGTACACCGCTATTAGCAATCAAAAAATAATGACAAGGACGTTAACACGTTGTTTTATAGTGATCTTAACGGTCTTTACCGCGATCGAAGCTTTTGCGCAACGACAAGAAGCTCAAGGCGCGAAGATATACGATAAGCGCATGGCGAAAATCCCCAAAACGGATGCCGATACCGGAATTGATTTCCGAGAAGGTGACCTTATGGCAAAAGCCTGGAAGTATTTTGCTGATCGCAGACAAAGCGGTGAGATCAAAGACTTGTCGCTTATCAATGAACTTGGAAACCGTGCATTCAAAAGTGTGCCGAATCATGCCGCATTGAAGTCCCTTGCGACGACGGCATGGCAACCAACGGGCGGCGACCTTGAAGGACAAGGAAGCGGACGTGTGCGCGATATTGCCTTTGATGGTCCGAACATCGTCTATGTTGCTACCGCATCTGGGGGTATATGGAAAACAGAAAATATTACCGATGTGAACCCTATATGGGTACCCTTAACGGACAAACTTTCGAGTAATGGGTTCGGTGCTATTGCCCTTTGTCCTTCTGACAAAAAGATCATTTACGCAGGAACAGGCGAGATCAATGGTGGCTATGCGGTCAATCCGGGTGATGGTGTATTCAAATCAACAGATGGTGGATTGAACTGGACAAAATTGCTTGGGACAGGTGTCGCAGGTACGGTAGTAACGGATATTATTGTTGACCCAAAGAATACCAACACTGTCTATATTTCTACCCCTTCAAAGGGGATATTGCGCTCCATTGATGCCGGTAATTCGTGGAAAGCTATAACAATTAGTGGTGTTGCGCCAATATCTTTTGTGATGGATCCTGTAGAGACCAATCGCCTTTATGCAGCGGGTTCAGGGAAAATATATAGATCACTTGATTCGGGAGCAACGTGGACGCAATGCAAAAATTTCACACCAACATTATCAGGTGTGAGTAGTATTATGCTTGCCGTCGCACAAGGTGCACCGAATATCATCTATGCAAGCATTGGTAATTCCTCACAAGGTGCGTTAGGTCTCTATTTCACAAATGATTATGGCGTGAATTGGAAGATGATAACCACATCGCCTGCGAACTGGCTTGGTAATCAGGGTAATTACGCGAATGCAATTACTGTCCACCCAACAAACGGCAAGCAAGTGTTCGTCGGTGGTTTAGATGTGTACCGCACCAATGATAGTGGTAAGACATTTAATAATGTATCAGATTGGACAGCAGACGTAAACCAAAGTGGCTATGTTCATGCCGACATTCATCGTCTTAGATATAATGGCACCAGTTTATATGCTTGTAGCGATGGAGGTATTGCTGTAAGTAAGAATTCCGGTGGTTCATGGAATTCGTCAATAAATAAAGGGATCGCGACACTTCAATTTGTTGGTGTCGATGCCGATAGAAACTTTACGTACGTGATCGGTGGTACGCAAGATAATGGTACGAATAGGGCTGGAATTGTTGGGAAAGCCTTTGACAATAGTCAAAAAGGTGATGGAGGATTTTCTATTGTCGCTCAAAATAGCTCTGACATTGCTTTTGCGACATACTATGGAGCCTCGTTCACAAAATCACAAGATAGCGGCATGAGCTTTCAGCCAATTCAACTGAGTTCGGAAACCGCCGCAGAAGGACGTGGCAATTGGCCATTCTATACCGTCTATGACTATGATGCGTATGGTTCTATAGGAGCCTATGCTGGCGCAAGTCATATTTGGGTTACTACTGATGGAGGGAGCGATGGTATTGCTCAGAGGAGCACGCAAACCCTCAGTGGCGTTTCTTCCATTCATGTATTTCCTGAAGATGGAACATTTATATGGGCTGGTATTGGAGCCAATGTCTATAGGAGTGTTAATACGGGGCTTGATTGGGTGAAGACATCGATCTCCAGTGCAGGTGCTATTACGGGTATTATTTCTGATCCTGCCGATAATGCAAAGATATGGGTTTGCTCCCAAGGAAGCGGTGCCACAAATAAACACGTATGGAAGAGTGTTGATGGTGGAGTTACATTTACCGCATTACCGAATTTTCCTTCGGCAATTGGATGTAATGCAATTGCCCGACAGCACACAACAGGGAAGATATTTGTAGCGACTGATTATGGCGTGATGTACACGGATGATGAAGGAGCAACATGGCAACAGCTTGCAGACGGCTTGCCTATCGTTGCAGTCCAGACCTTAAAGCTTCGCGGGGCAAATAATGATAAACTCCTTGCGGGTACGTACGGACGGGGTATGTTTTGGCTTGATATTGCGAATCTCGGTGGTGTGACTTCACCAAATAGCAATACCTCGCTGCTCGAACTTGCACCGATCTCTCCGAACCCCATTCGTGGTGGAAGTGCTACACTTGGTCTAACGCTTACAAAACCAACCATCCTGACGGTAACGCTCTATGACGTCTTGGGAAGAGAAGTAAAACTTTTAGAGAAGAAGGCAATGAACGAAGGTACGTCTTCTATTTTGTTTTCAACACAAGGGCTTTCAAGCGGATCGTATGTTATTGTAGCATCAGCCGCCGGAATATCAAAGACGCAGAAAATTGTTGTTGAATAAGTGATCGAATGTGATAAGAAGCAAGGCGTATCGGCAAATGATACGCCTTTTTTCTTTTTGACATTTTGCGGTACTTTCTCGTTATAACGTCACTAATTTTTGGATAGGATAGCAAAAAGGCACAAAGCTGGATGGGTAAGATCATTTCCATAGCGAATCAAAAGGGCGGAGTCGGCAAAACGACGACGGCAGTGAACCTCGCCGCATCGCTTGCGATGAAGGGCTATAGGACGCTCCTTGTGGATATAGATTCGCAGGCAAATGCCTCAAGCGGTCTCGGCGTTGACCCCAAAGTTCTTCATAAGACCATCTATGAAGTGCTCACTGGCTCCATCAAAGCTGAAGATGCTATTGTTGATACGAAGTTACCCAATCTGCAATTATTACCATCGCACATCAATCTTGTCGGAGCGGAGATCGAGCTTGTCGAAGTAGAGGAACGTGAGCGTGTGATGATGAGAGCAATGCAGGGCATTCGCGGAAAATACGATTACATCCTTATTGATTGCCCACCATCGCTTTCGTTGCTTACGCTTAATGCACTCTCGGCAAGTGATAGTGTGCTTATTCCTGTGCAATGTGAATACTATGCACTCGAAGGCTTAGGGCAGTTGCTCAATACGATCAATATCGTGAAGAAGCATCTGAACCCTCATCTTGATATTGAAGGTGTGCTCTTGACGATGTTCGATAGTCGCTTACGGTTATCGAATCAGGTTGTTGGTGAAGTACAACGGTATTTCGGTGATAAAGTATTTAAGACGGTGATAACGCGCAATGTGCGTCTCTCAGAAGCGCCGAGCTTCGGGTTGCCTGTTGTGATGTATGATGCATTCAGCACGGGTGCAAAGAATTACGAAGAACTATCGAATGAAGTTGTTGCACGGAATCCGAAATTGAAGCGTTCGTAAGGTGTCACTTATTGTTTTTTCTCTCATCTTGGGTGGAAGGTAATTACGTAGATGTCAAAAAATAAAAATGTGTTGGGCAAAGGACTCAGTGCCTTGATACCAGGAATGAACTCGATAGAGTTACCCGTATCAGACACCGCGAGAGATATCAGCGTGCTTATCGATGAGCGCACTGTCGAAGTGCCATACCTTGAGATCGCCCTGATCAGCCCAAATCCATTCCAACCCCGTAAGGATTTTCCCGAAGCAGAACTTGCAGAGCTTACTGCTTCGATCAAAGAACACGGCATCATTCAGCCAGTAACTGTTCGGAAATCAGTTGATGGAAACTATCAGCTCATCGCTGGCGAACGCCGTTTGCGGGCTGCGACCAATGCGGGATTAAAACGTATCCCTGCATTTATCTTAGAGATCGAATCCGACCGCAAGATGCTCGAGCTTGCGATCATCGAAAACGTACAACGTCAGGACCTCAACCCGATAGATGAAGCAGAATCATATAAGCGGTTGATCGATGAATGTGGATTGAAGCAGGAGGAAGTAGCAGATCGTATATCAAAAGATCGAACGACCGTCTCAAATTTTTTGCGATTGCTTCGCTTGCCTGAGGAAATTAAAACCTCACTTCGCAAAGGAGAACTTGGAATGGGGCATGCAAAGGCGATCATGGTTATTCCCGATCCGGCTCATCAGATTACGCTATGGCGCGCCGCAGTGCTTGAGAATTATTCTGTCCGCAAGCTTGAAAACGTTGCCCGACGTGCCGCAACGGATATTGCCGTAACCACAGGTACGCCGCTCCGTAAGAAAACGGGTAGACCCATGAAGATCACAAGCGAGAATGATGCAAGCTCCGGTGCATATACTCCGATGGAGACGCAGTTAAAGCAACAACTTGGCACGCAGGTTCGCATTCGTGCCAAGAATGGCGAGCACGGTGAGATCGCGATAGAGTATTATTCCCATGACGATCTAGAACGCTTAAGCGATCTCCTTCTTACAATTAGAGGCGAATAAATTTTTCATACTACCATGTCAACCATTCAACGAAGTGTTATTCTTACAGCCGATGCACCGCAACCCATCGGTCCGTATTCACAGGCGATCAAAGTTGGCTCAATGCTTTTTTGTTCGGGGCAGATTCCGCTTGATCCGAACACGGGAGAGTTGAAGAATGAATCTATTGAAGTAGAAACAAGACAGGTGATCGAGAATATGAAAGCTGTCTTGAAAGCCGCAGATGCTGATCTTGCGAATGTCGTGAAGACGACCATTTTCCTGACCGATCTTGGTGACTTTGCAAAGGTGAACGGCATCTATGAAGAGTATTTTGGCGCATCAAAACCGGCGCGCAGCACTGTTCAAGTAAGTGCTTTGCCCAAAGGCGCGCACATTGAGATAGAATGTATTGCTCAGTTATAATATCTTTTGCGTAGAATATTCTTTATCGCGCTCTCTTTTCTCATTGCCGCATCGGGTATCACGAATGCGCAGTTCAGGCGTGATAGCACAGCAAAAAAGGATAGCGTGTATTTTGTAATGCACAAAGATCCATTGCTTTCACTTGGCTTATCGGCTGTATTGCCTGGTGCTGGGCAAGTGTATAATGGACAATGGTGGAAAGCTCCGTTCATCGTTGGCGGAATAGGTGCTTGTCTCTATGGTGCATTTATTCAGAATGATCGTTTGCACTATACGCAGGACTCGATCTCTGCGCAATTATTTCGTGGGGATACCGTTCTTGCAACTCGGTATCAATCACTGCGTGAATTTTATCGTGATGATCGGGACAAATTTTACATCTATGCCGCGCTTGTATATGTTGCAAACCTTTTGGATGCGTATATTGCAGCTCATCTTTTTGACTTTGATGTCTCCGATGCAGGTACTATACCGTTTCTTTCAGCTCCGCTTTCCCGCGATGAACCGTGGCGTGTTGGTATGCACTATCGTTGGTAGCATTTTTCTTGCTTCATGTAATACCAGTTCACAGCGCGGAGCGATCAGGCTCGATAGCTTCAAGAGCGACACCCTCCACACTACCTATTCCTTCGGACATTTTCGTGATGCGAAAGGTATAAGTGCCGATGCGTTCGGAAATATCTACATTTGCGATGCCGGGCTTCCAGGTATTCTAAAATTTTCCGGAAAGGGAGATAGCATTCGTTCTCTTTCAGGTTTTGGAAATGGCAATGAACAATTCGATTCACCGCGCGATATTGACGCATCACTTGGGAATTTTGTCGCCATTGCCGATTATGGTAATCACCGAATTCAAGTCTACTCTAAGGATCTGATTTGGCAATTCACCTTTGACGGAGTGAAGCGCGATAATTCCGGCGAGAAGATATTTGCCTACCCTCAAGATGTTGCAATGAACACTGCGGGTGTGCCCTACCTCATTGATGGCGAGGGCAAGCGTGTTATTAAATTGCAAACTACGTCGAATACCTTTACCACGCTCGGGACAAGCGGGAATACGATATCTGTTCTCTGGAATCCTATCTCCATAGTTGTCAGTGCTGATGACGAGACCGCGGTACTCAATGCTGACGGAATGCTCCTCCTCATAAATCCGCTTGGTAAGGTTGTTGCATATAAAAATTTCGAAGACACTGTGCCCATTCATCGCGAGGTAGAAAAGAGATATGATAGTCCTATGGGCGGAGTTGTTACGCGCAAAGAAGTGCAAGCAATGAAGCTTGCGAAGATCGGTGATGACCTGCTCTTTATTCGCGCTACTGGAAGTGATATTATTCGTGCTGATTTCTCGTCGCTCGAACCTGAAGCATCATTTCATATTGCAGGGCTTGATGGAGATATTCGTGATGTAACATCTATAGGCAGAACGCTGTATATACTTACTGCAAAAAGCGTTTACACATGTACGATCGGCTATTAGACCCATTTCCGCAGGAAACTCATAAGGCTCGGCGCGTTTCGCGCCGCAAGCTGGAGGAATATATTGCTGATGGTGAAGGAATCTCCATTGAATTCAAACGATATTTTACCTCCGGCGAGAAGATCGCAAAGGAAATGATCGCCTTTGCCAATACTCGCGGCGGTGTGATACTTTTCGGTGTTGATGATGACGGTTCTATTGTTGGTGTGCATAGCGAAAAATCCGAGATCGAAGAGATCGAGCATACCAGTGAATTTTATTGCGACCCGCCGATAGACATTCAATGTGACATTGTCCGCATTGATAATCGAAATGATATTATCGTTGTGACAGTGCCAGATAGCGAAGACAAACCACACACCCTTGTTGAATACGAATCCAACGGTGCAAGAAAGAAAGTGTTAGACCCTCAAGGATATATCAGAGTCGGCAGTAAGTCACTTCATGCAAGTGACGAAGTAATGAAAGTGCTTCGCGGAAAAAGAAAAGATTCGCCACCGTTACAACTTGCCTTCGGACACAATGAACGTGCGCTATTCGAATATCTCCACACATACGAACGCATCACGGTTGACGAATTTGCCGATCTCGTGAATATCTCGAAGCATCGCGCCTCGAAGATACTTGTTGATCTTGTCCGTGTCGGTACGATCTTTCTTCACACCATAGAGATGCGAGAGTTCTATACGCTTGCAGGGTGAGATACTCTTTTAATTATACTTATTCCGATAATCCAACGGTGATAAGCCCGTGATCTTTTTGAAAGTGGTTCGGAATGCTTTGGTATCAGTGTAGCCGATATCAAACATTACTTCGCCGACCTGCTTTTTCCCTGACTCAAGACTTTTCTTTGCAGCTTCGATCTTCACGCGCTGCATATATTCGATCGCTGAATATGACGTTGCTTTTTTGAAACGTCTCTCAAATGTTCGCCTGCCGAGCGTACATAACTCTGATAATTCTTCTACAGTAATTCTCTTGCTAAAATTATTTTCTATGTAGATCTGTGCGTCTTTAATAGAATCATCATTATGTGCTTTCTCTCCGGCGAAGATGATGAAGGGTGACTGATTATCACGATCATATTCTACCAAGTAGTACTTAGAAAGTTGGATAGCAATATCGCGTCCTGCATATTTTTCGATCACGTATAAGATAAGATTTAAGAACGAACTTGCACCGCCACTCGAATAGACTCCCTGCTCATCAGTGATAATGCGATCGCCCACGAGATGCACATCAGGAAACATCCGACGAAATTCATTGTGCCCCAACCAATGGGTTGAGCATTTCTTACCTTTAAGAAGACCTGTCGCTGCGAGGATAAATGCGCCAACACACATACTTGCAACTTCCGCACCATTACGATATTGAAAGTTTATCCATTGAAAAAAGGGAGAGTTTTCTTTGATAACCTCTTCCATATTCCCATTGACCGCTGGTATCATAATGAGGTCAGTCTTCTCGACTTCGTCAATTGTCACATTAGGGGTGAGCGTAAAAAGTTGGTGATAGGTTTGGGGTTCTTTTGTCATACCGACAAATTGCACCTCGAAAAGAGGTGGCTTGCCACTTTGGGCGAGAATGGCATTTACCTGCATAAAAGCCCCAAATGAGCCTTCTAACGTGCTGATTGAGGCATTTCCGTGTGGAACGAGGATAGAGATGTGTTTCATATTGCAAATATACGACATTTTATTGTCGTAATCAACCCCTGACAATGGCGTTTTTGCACCTCACGGATAGTCCTCAAAGTATTGTATTTTTGTATCACAAACAACGACACCCTTTATTAAACTTTAACACGTTACGATAATGTCAACAGAAAAAACAACGATCACGATTGAAGCTCATATCAATGCTCCGGCACAAAAGGTATGGTCTATTTGGACAAACCCTGAAGACATAACCAAGTGGAATACACCTTCACCTGAATGGCATACTCCCAGAGCTGAACACGATCTCAAACCCGGCGGTGCGTTTACATACCACATGGAAGCACGTGACGGTAGCATGGGTTTTGATTTTGGGGGAGTCTTTAATGTGGTTACACCGAATGAGTATCTAGAATATACGATCGGTGATGGCAGAAAGGTCAAGATCAATTTCAATGCTGACGGTGAAAAGACCCATATTGTTGAAGCGTTTGAAGCAGAGAGCGAAAATCCTGTTGATATGCAACGCGATGGATGGCAGGCGATCTTAAATAGCTTCAAGAGCTATACAGAAGCGCAAAACTAATTCATCATAATAACTTGAGCCACTATGTCATTTCAAGCATACATAGATAATATTAAAACCAAGAC
>JBKJHR010000279.1:0-6654 GCA_046598695.1 Kapaibacterium sp. (SeqCode) | reverse complement strand
GAAGAGGAGAGCTTGTGGCTGGGAATTTTGCATAGCCTTCCGCACTGCCACGGAAACCGATATAACCGTTCGAGCTGACCGTAACGGAATCATAGGTTTGACCATAGAATGCAAATGGCAATTTCAACCCCATGTGCATAGGACCAGCCAATGCATTATCAGAGGTATCCATCGCAGGAAGGGTTTGATCAGGACGGAAGAAGTATCTACCCATTGGGTAGAACTGCTGAGGGCCTGAGCCGATACGTGTCCAGGTAAATGGCTGGAATAACGTATCTACAAAGAAGTAATTCGGACGCCAAGGTGTCGGAGCATCATCATCAGAGTCAACAGCATAATAGCCCGTTGACAAGATGTTTGGCTCGGCACGGCGACTGCCTTGTGCGTTCGCGCTACCTGCAAAAAGCAAGCCGGCGACGGCAAAAAGCATAGCGAGTATCAAGACACGATTTTTCATCGTAGTTGCGTGGTTAAGTTGAAACAAGTAATTATATGTTATCTATTTTTTTTAAAAACAATCGTAAAAAAACTTTGCGTAAGGGGGAAAGCCCTGACTTTGACAGCCTTAAAACGAACCGTCAAATATCTAAAAATGCCTTAAAACAGGTGAAAAACGCACTTTTCTCGCTCAAAAGGTACTAAATGTACCGAAACTTGGACTACGAAAATAACACATTTTCGTACTCCCCCCTTTAAAAAGACCACTTAGGGTCCAAAAGGTTACAAAAAATCTTTTAAAATCTTTAGAAAATCGTAGAAAAGTACTTTCCCGCCATTTGGCGGACAACGTCCTTGAACTCCAAATCCAGAAGTTGAACTAAAAGCACATGGATCTCCCGTCCCGTCCGCTCGGCAATTTCATCTATATGGAGTGCCCCGCCGCTTTCATCCAAAACGGAGACGATCCCTTGCTCAAAAAGCGTAAGATCAACCCTTTTCTTCTGCTTTGCTCCTGCTCGCTCTTTTTCAGAACGAAGACTTTCCTTCCAGCCAAGTTCTGTAAGAATATCATGCCCTGATCGGAAAAGCTTTGCGCGGCTTTCGTAGATCAGCAAGTTGGGTCCTCGGCTTGTTGGGCGGTTAATGTCTCCAGGTAAAGCGAATATCTCTCTACTCTCGTCAAGGGCTAATGAAGCCGTGATCATGGAGCCACCGCTTTCCTCGCTTTCGATCACGATCGTTGCACGGGTCAGCCCGCTCACAATTCTATTGCGCCAAGGGAAATTCTTTGCATCCGGCGAGGCATTTACTGGAAGTTCACTTACGATTGCACCTCTGCCCGATTCAATAAGCTTCTTCGAGAACACCTTATTACTTGCAGGATATATTTTATTGATCCCAGAACCCAACACTGCGACTGTTTTCCCACCAGCCTCAAAGATCGCTTGATGAGCCGCCGTATCAACCCCTACCGCGAAGCCGCTTGTGACTACGACATCACTCTGCGCTAATTCCTTGCAAAGCTCCTCTGTCGCTCGCTTACCATAATCGGTCATCTTGCGCGTACCAATAATAGCAACGTTCCTCTCCGCATTCAAGAGCGAGACATCCCCTGTTACAAAAAGTAGTGCCGGAGGCGAAAAGATAGACTTCAATCGTGAAGGATACTCTTCATCATAATAGGTGATGAGTCGGGTCTCAGGACTCAAGTTGGATAGATCACTCTGCGCCTGCTCGAGAGCTTGGTCACGTCCGCCAATAAATGCTTCCGCTAATGTTTTCTGAAACCCTTTAATATTTTGAAGTTGCGATCTTGATGCAGTGAGAGTTTTTTCCGCACTCCCGAAATAGTCATATAGCGTAAGCAGACGTTTCGCACCGATTCCTTCGGTTAGGTATATTGCGTAATATGCCGTTAACTCCGCTTGGGTCATGCCGAATAATTGTGATGAAAGAAAAATTACGCTCCAGTGAAGTGTGCCTTACGTTTTTCGAGGAATGCAGAAGTCCCCTCATGAAAATCATCTGTTGTCGTAAGATGCCCGAAGCGTTCTGCCTCTCTGCCAAGCCCTTCTTCGATGCTCTCGTCAATCCCTTCGACAATACATTCGAGCGCAGCACTAATAGCAAGGGGCGCTTTCGCGGCGATCGTCTTCGCCATTTCCATTGCCGTCGGTAGCAATTCAGCTATGGGTAATACTTTAGCGACAAGCCCCTGCTCAAGTGCTTCGCGTGCATCCATCATTCTTCCGGTGAGGATAAGATCGGTCGCAAGCGTTCTTCCAAGAACACGTGTGAGGCGCTGTGTGCCGCCATAACCGGGGATGATGCCAAGATTGACCTCTGGCTGACCAAACTTTGCATTCTCCGAGGCTATTCGGATATGGCAAGCCAGTGCAAGTTCACAGCCACCACCAAGCGCAAATCCATTTACTGCGGCAATAAAGGGCTTTGGAGATGATTCGATCAAACTAAAGACTGCCTGCCCATTCTGCGCAAATTCGCGTCCTATTTCAAGATCATTCAGGGCAGCAAGCTCGGAAATATCCGCTCCGGCAACGAATGCTTTCTCGCCCGAACCGGTAATAACAATAACTCTCACATCATCACGCATCCTCAGATCAGTGACAAGATGACGAAGATCATCAAGCACTTGTGATGAAAGAGCATTCAGTTTTTCGGGACGATTGATCGTGATAATACCTACCGCTTCGGATACCGAAAGCGTAAGTGTAGCGTATGTTGTTTGTGACATAGAGAAACTGATGACTATTTTTCTTCGTGATTCTTTTCTAATTTCGAGACGCGTTCGAGAAGTTCGGGTAATGACCTTATCGCACCCTCGATCTTCAATGCTGTGCGATGCTCTTTTGCGGGTGATCCAAAATACGTACCGGATTTGGTGATAGATTTCGATACACCTGACTGCGCAATGACCACAACGTTCTCCGCAGTTTCGATATGCCCGATCATTCCGACTTGTCCGGCGATCATATTATGCTTGCCAATCTTTGTAGAACCGGAAATACCTGTCTGAGCAGCAATGACCGTATTCTCACCAATTTCTACATTATGCGCAATATGAATGAGGTTATCGAGCTTCACACCTTTGCGAATGATCGTGTGGCTTATGGTTGCTCGGTCAATCGTGCAATTCGCACCGATCTCCACATCGTCTTCTATAATAACATTGCCGATCTGCGGGACTTTCATGAAGGTCCCATCTCCCATTGGGGCAAAACCAAAACCATCATACCCAACGACTGTTCCTGCACCAATGACAACGCGATCACCAATAACCGTCCCATCATAGATCACTACACTCGGATTGATAACACAATCCTCACCTATGGTCACATTCTCCCCAATAAAAACGTGTGCCATCACTGTTGCACTTGTGGCAATTTTTGATGTTGCGCTTACAACGGCAGACAGATGTATGCCAGTCCCATTGATATTTTTTCTCGGATTGAAAATGCCTAAGGTCTGAGCGAATGATGCGTAGGGGTCTTTGACTCTGATAAGAGCGGGTAGCGATACTCCATTTAAGTAGGAGCAACAAATTGTTCGCTTACGATGACGGCACTTGCTTTGGTCGTCGTTAGGAAGCGTTCGTAATTCGAGTTCGCAATGAAGGTCACTGCCCCTTCTCCGGCTTCTTTGATCGTCGCAACGTGAGTTATCTCACGAGAGCTCTCGGAAATATCAATAGCACTCGCACCGAGTCTTGTTACAAGTTCTGAGATCGTCATCATCGCTAATTGACCCCTGCTCTCTTAATTTGGTTTGACAATTGCATCGGGTGGTGTAGATGGCGGGGAATTGGGGTCGCTTGGAATCCGTGGATTTGGATTTCGGTTCGGGGTGCCATTCGGATTCAACGGTACATTAAAGATGTCGCTCGTCTCAATTCCAAGCTTTTTTGCAATTTGAGTAGTGAGATCAAACTTCGCATTTGAGTAGAGCATTGCATGATCGTTCGCGCCACGATCAAAGACGTAGTCATACTTTCCTTCTGCCGCCACTTCCTCGATCGCCTTGCTGAGCTTCTCATACGCGGGCTTCATGAGCGCTGATTGTTGACTGAAAAGCTCGCCGCTCGGTCCATACTTATCCTGACGGAGTTTGTCAAGACGGATTTTGATTTCCGTAATATCAGTTTCGATCGCAGAGCGTTCGCCATCGGTCATAATGAGCTTCTTGCGGTCATACTCATTTCGTTTGCGGTCAAGTTCTGCCTGCATATCGCTTGCGTCGCGGTTCCAACCGTCAATGAGCGTTTGCAATCTGGACTCAGCGTCCATTGCTTCGGGCAGTTTCTTGAGGATCTTCGCCGCATCGAGGAATGCGATCTTGCTCTGTGCCTGCGTAGCCGTGGAGAAGCCGAGGCAGAACAGAATAAGGATAATGGAAATGCGTAATCGTTGCATTGGAGTTGTGAAAAGTCTATAAATACAAAACGCGTTCACTTAGTAAAAGCGAACGCGCTCCGAAAAAATGCCCGCAATTGCGGTAGGGACGAAATATTCCCTTATTTCAAGGCTGCCGATACTTCCTTCGTGATGTCTGTAACAGCATCACCAACGAAGATTGCGCTCTGCTTTGAATCAATAACGATGTCAAGCTTCTTCTTCTTTGCAACCGATGAGATGACGTCTTTGATCTTCTCTAAGATCGGCTTGAGCAACTTCGTGCGCTCTTGGCTCAATTGTCCGTTATTAGCATCAAACTTCGCCGTCTGGTATGCCTGAACGTCCTGAAGCATTTTATCAACTTCGCCCTGAGCCTTCTGCTGTGCTTCTTTTGTCATCGTCTCGAATGTTTTGCGGTAGCCATCAGCTTTCGCCTGCAAGCTCTCCTGCATCATCTTGATCGAATCCTGCCACATTTTGCCCATATCTTTGAGCTTACCGTCAGCTTTGATAGCCTCTGAATAATCAGATAGGACCTGATTTCCGTCAACAACAGCAAGCTTCTGAGCCTGTGCTGCACCGGAAAACAATGTTGTTGCGCCGATGAGGGCGAGAGCTGCGATCCAAAGTTTGTATGTTGAAAACATTGGTTTTCTATCCTCCGTACAATTGGGTGAAAAAATAAAAACGTGTTAGTTTATTTAAACAGACGGCTTAAAAGGCATTTATTGGGCTAAAAGTTTCCCTGAAATGAGGCATCAGCCCAATCCCCACTTCGTCCCATCCTTACCATCTTCCAAAGTAATACCAGCTTTTGCGAGGTCATCCCGAATGGAATCGCTCATCTTGAAATCCTTATTTGCACGGGCATCTTTCCGCCAACCGATCACTGTTTGCATCACGGCATCCAATACTCCGGATGAATCCTGAATGGATCGTCCTTTGGGGAAAACACCAAGTACGTCGTCAGTGATCACCATCCATATCTGATAGAGCGTGTCAAGTTTTTCCTTGCCGGTTGGATCCGCAAGGGCAATATTCGTCTCGCCTGCCAATTCAAAAAGCGTAGCTATTGCTTTCGGTGTGTTGAAATCATCATCCATATCAGCGATGAACTGCAAATAGAGTGGATGTTTTTTTTCCTCATCACTCAGTTCGCGCCTCTCGGGATCACCAAGAGATTTCCGCACTCTTTCGATCGTAGCAAGAAGTTTCTGATACCCCGTATCTGCGCCCTCGATAGCATCTTTCTTAAACTCCGTCGTACTACGATAATGCGATTGCAATAAAAAGAAACGAAGCGTCATCGGGTCGAACTCGGCAAAGAGATCGCGCAAGTAGCTCGAATTCCCAAGTGACTTCCCCATCTTCTTCCCATCTACCGTCACCATGTTATTGTGCATCCAATAGTTCACGAATTGCTTGCCCGTCGAGCTTTCGCTCTGGGCGATCTCGCATTCGTGATGCGGAAACTGGTTCTCGATGCCGCCGCCATGAATATCAAAGGTCTCGCCAAGATATTTCATGCTCATCGCAGAGCATTCAATATGCCAACCAGGGAAACCCTCGCCCCATGGTGAGACCCATCGCAGAATATGCCCCGCCTCTGCTTTTTTCCAGAGCGCAAAATCTTGAGGATTTCGCTTGTCGCTTCTTGTCTGCACTCTCCCTGAGGCTTCTTGATCTTCCGTCTTGCGTCCCGAAAGTTTTCCGTAATCCTTATCCTTTAATACATCGAAATAGACACTGCCCTCTACTTCATAGGCATAGTCTTTTGCGATCAGGTCTTCTATTATAGCGATCTGCTCGATGATATGCCCCGTAGCTCGGGGGGCAATATCGGGTGGTTGGACGTTCAATGCCGCCATATCTTCGTAGAAACGGCGTGTGAAGGTTTCGGCAATTGCCATCGGATGCTGCTTCTGCTTTCGACCTGCAACGGCTAGTTTATCCTCACCCTCATCGGCATCGTCGGTCAGATGTCCAACATCAGTGATGTTCTGAACGTAGGTCACGCCATACCCCAAGAACTGAAGGTAACGACGGACAATATCAAAGGTCACATAGCTTTTGCCATGCCCAATATGCGAATCGGAATAGACCGTCGGACCGCAAACATACATGCCTACTCTGCCGGGGGTGATCGGCGTGAAGACTTCTTTCTCTCGGTTCAGGGTATTATATATAGTAAGCGGCATAGAACGGTATCAACGCGGCAGGAATAGGGGGAAGTTCAATAAATACGTATAGACTATGAACGAAGAAATATAAACATCCCAAAGATTATCTCTACTTCCCATCA
>JBKJHR010000020.1:0-5697 GCA_046598695.1 Kapaibacterium sp. (SeqCode) | reverse complement strand
TTATTGTTTTAAATGCACGTATGAAATACCTCATTATTTTTTTACTTTTGTGTTTCAGTATTCAACTCATCTCTTGCGATGCGGAGCCAAGCGGGAAGAGCGAGCAGGTCGTAAAAGGATTCCAAAAATGGAACGACGGCGTTCAGTCCGCCGTCTTCAGTAAGTATAAACTTGCTGCGCCAATTGACGATAAAGATCTTACGCCCGAAAAGAATTTTCGTGTGAATGGATATTCAACCGATCATCCTCCAACCGATACATCTGTGAATTGGAGATTGGAAGTGACCGGAATGGTAAAGCATCCAGGCATGTATTCGCTTGAGCAAATTAAAACGCTTGGCAGGACAGTTCAAAATTCAAAACATATTTGTGTAGAAGGTTGGAGCCAAAACGTAAAGTGGGGCGGCACACAAATGGGAAAATTTCTTAAGTGGATCGGCACAGAAAAGGGTGCGAAGTATATCTATGTTGAATGTGCCGATAAGTACTACGAATCCTACGACATCGAAAGCTGCCGACATCCGCAAACGCTGCTGGCGTATGAAGCATACAACAAACCTCTTACAATCCCTCATGGCGCACCGTGCAGAATTGTTATGCCGACAAAGCTCGGATATAAGAGTGCGAAATGGATCATTAAGATGGTCGTCACCGATAAACTTCCCGGTGGATATTGGGAAGATCAAGGGTATGATTGGTTTGCTGGGTTGTAGTATCTCTCACTAACGATGACACGATACGTCGCTCTTCTGCGCGCCATTAATGTTGGCGGACATAATGTGATAAAGATGGCAGACCTGCGAACGCTCATTGAGTCGCTCGGATGCAAGAATGTTTCTACCTATATTCAAAGCGGCAATGTCTTGTTCGATTCAACTGCGAAACCTGACACTATCAGAA
This sequence comes from Kapaibacterium sp. (SeqCode), assembly GCA_046598695.1. GTDB lineage: Bacteria > Bacteroidota > Ignavibacteria > Palsa-1295 > Palsa-1295 > JBKJHR01. The sequence goes on along the minus strand of JBKJHR010000020.1, from coordinate 4,797 downwards.
AGAAGATCGAGAAAGCACTACGTGAATTCTTCTCGAAAGAAGTACGAATTGTTTTGCTGCCGAAATCGGAGATAGATGTTATTGCACTCACCGATCCTTTCGACGGTCTTGATATAACCGATACAAAATTATATGTGACGTTCCTGTGTGAATCACCGGAAGACAAGATCGAACTTCCCCTTGTCTCGAAAAACAATGATGCTGAGATCATTGCTGTTGACGACAAGGTGCTCTTCAGTATATCGCGAAATGTGAATGGAGCGTATGGCAACCCTCATTCACTTATCGAAACCAAATGGAAGACTTTAGGGACGACACGTAATTGGGACGTTGTCCGAAAGATCGCTGCACTCTGATTCGATAAACTTCGTTACTCACTTCATGACAGAACTCGAACGCTCACTGATCGCGCAAGCCCTCGAAGAAGATACTGGACGTGGTGACCCAACGACGGACGCTACCATTGACCCATCAATGATGGGCGAAGCATTCTTTCTCGCCAAAGCAGACGGAGTTCTTTCCGGCATTGATACTGCACGCGAGACCTTCCTCATTCATGCCGCGAAAACCGGAAGAGAAAAAGACATATTGTTTACAACTCTCATCAATGATAGAACGCGAGTCTCACATGGTACAAAACTTGCAACGCTCACGGCACCACTTGATATTCTCTTAACGGCAGAGCGCGTTGCTCTGAATCTGCTTCAACGAATGTCGGGTATTGCAACGTTGACATCAGAGTATGTTAAGCTTACCAAAGGTACAAAAGCAAAGATACTTGACACACGCAAGACTGCTCCTCTCCTCCGTCCGTTTGATAGATATGCGGTAACGTGTGGCGGCGGAGTCAATCACCGGTACTCGCTTGCGGAGATGATCCTCGTTAAAGATAATCATATTGCTGCAAACGGCGGAAGCATCGAATCTGTCATAGAAAAACTTCGCACGTATTTTTCCACTCATCCGAGAATACCTGTCGAGTTAGAAGTTACTTCTCTCGATCAGTTTGCTGTTGTAAAAGAAAAGGGGAAAGACGTCGTGAACCGTGTGATGTTCGATAATTTTCCGCTGGAGTTACTCCGCGAAGGTGTCGTTATTAATAACGGTATGTTCGAGACCGAAGCCTCAGGAGGCGTCAACATCAAGACCGTGCAAGCCATCGCCAATACCGGAGTTGATTATATTTCTGTTGGTGCGCTGACACACTCAGTCACGGGACTTGATATTTCCTTAGAGGTGCTGTAATAGATGCATTTATTGACCTTATCGTTATGATTAGTTAGTATTATCGAGAATATAGAAGTTTCTAAGAGATTTTTTAAGTAATAATTTAGCAAGGAAAAGGGTTTAATTATTCCTATTTTTGGAAGCAAATATGACCTATAAACATTATCCGTCGCGTCCGGGCGAATTATCACCGGAATTTATTCGTACTGAATTTACAAAGCTTACTGATAGCCTTGCCGCAGCCGAGAATTCCCCTACTCCCGACCTTTGGCTTGCACTCTATGATGATTGGAATGCGATCAGCTCATTCGTTAATAGCGAAGCCAGCCGTATTGGGCATGATCTGAGCAAGAATATGGCTGATGCTGCACGTGAAGAGCGCGAAAAGTATTTCCGCGAGAACGTCCAGCCTGTCGCCGAAGAATATAACTCACAGCTTGTGCAGGCATTGCTTGCGAGCAAGCATAAAGAGGCGATCGGCAAACGCTACGGAGCGCATTTGCTCAATGTGCTGCAGACGATGATCGACCCGCTTTCCCCACTCAATAGTAATTTACGTATCAAGGTTGGTGAACTTGGGACGAAGTATGATAAGATCGTTTCTGAAGGTGAAGTAACCATTGGTGGTGAACTCGTCACGCTCTCGAAGGCGCGAAGTTTGCAATCATCTGATAATGCCGCTATCCGCCGTGAAGCATACGAAGAGTATCGCAAGTGGTTCATTGCGCATCACGATCAGATCGGAAGTATCTATGGGGAGATGGTGAAGCTCCGTGACGAGATGGGACGTAATCTCGGCTATAAGAATTTTATTCCGCTCGGGTATTCTTCGATGGGAAGAACCGATTACGGCGTTGAGCAAGCAAAGATATTCCGCGACAACGTTCGCAAGTATATCGTGCCGTTGCAATCAAAACTTTTTGCTGAGCGTGCAAAGCGTTTGGGCACACCGACACTCAAGCCGTGGGATGTGGCGTATGATCCTTCGCTCTCGCTTCCGGGTGATATAGCGCCAGTTGAGCTTCAGCTCGAAAAGGCACAGCTTATTTTCGATAAGCTCTCCCCGATCTTGGGCGGACACTTCTTGCGTATGCGCAATGAAGGATTGATCGATCTTGAGAACCGCAAGGGCAAACGCTCTGGCGCATATTGCACATCCTTCAGTGATGAAGCGCGTGTTGCTATCCTTTGCAACTCCACTGGAGATAGCGATGACATCCGCACACTTACTCATGAGATGGGTCATGCATTCCAAGGTTGGGAATCACAGAAGATCGAAGCTGTTGATCTGCAATGGCCGACATCCGATGCGTGCGAGATCCACTCGATGGGCATGGAGTTTCTTTCGATGCGCTACATCGAAGAATTCTTCGCCGATGATCTTGCGCTGAAATATCGCAAGAAACGTTGGGCTGATGCAGTCGAGATGATGTGTTACATCGTCATCGTCGATGAATTCCAACATTGGGTCTATGAGAACCCGAACGCAACGCTCACCCAGCGCGACGCAGCATGGGATAATATTTGGAACATCTACAAACCTGGTATTGATTTCTCAGGATGCGAAGAGTACAAGTCAGCGCGTTGGTATTCGCAGGGACATATCTTCGGAATGCCGTTCTACTACATTGATTACGCCATTGCCGAGACAGGCGCGATGCAGCTTGCTCTCATGGATGCGAAAGATCATGAGAAGACGGTCGAAGCATATCTCGAACTCTGCCGCATCGGCGGTACGAAATCCGTACTTGATATTTTCAAGTCCGTGGGGATGCGCTCACCATTCGACGAAACCCTCATGCGTGACCTCATGGCACATGCCGAGCACGAGCTAACCGCAAAGGTCGGCGAGCACGTAGCTGCGTAAAAACACATTCAGTAGGTCAGGTTCTTAACCTGACGTAAAAAGGGCAGACAAAAGTCTGCCCTTTTTCTTTTATGCAAGAAACAAAAATAAAAGCCCCTCCTTTTCAAGAGCCTGTCCTGAGCTTGCTGAAGGAAGGGGTTGGGGTGGTTGACCCAAAACACACCGTATCTTTTATCAATATTTTTTCTATGATAATCTTGACATTCTGCGCGAACATTAGTCGCGGAGCGACGGCGTACTCGCAGCCCAGGGTGCAACCCTGGGTAGAAATATCAATTCAGTTATTAAGGCCTGCAAGGGCGAAGTACTCCGCCCTTGCAGGGCTATAACAACCATTTGTACTCACGACCCAGGGTTTCGACCTTCGGTCTTCACCCTGGGCTGCGAGTACTTCGTCCCTTCGGGACTTGGGTGCGAATTTCATCCGTAGGGGCACATCGGGTCATTGACTTCCTAGAATCTGGAAAAGCACTGAGAACGTGGGAGTTTTTAGTTCTCCGTTTTAGGTGCCGCGCTGTATTAGAGCCGTATTTTTGCAAATCTAAATACATTACTATATCGAAGCATTATGAAAATCCACGAGCACCAGGGTAAAGATATATTGAAGAAGTTTGGCGTCCCAGTTCCTGAAGGGTACGTTGCATATACAGTTGATGAAGCGGTCGAAGCGGCGAAGAAATTGCCGACACCTATCGCAGTCGTTAAGGCTCAGATCCATGCCGGCGGTAGAGGCAAGGGCGGCGGAGTGAAGGTCGCCAAGAACATTGATGAGGTCAAGAAGTATGCCAGCGATATTTTGGGCATGACGCTCGTCACGCATCAAACAGGACCTGAAGGCAGACTCGTCAAACGCCTCCTTATCGAACAAGGCGTGAACATCGAAAAGGAATTCTATGCCGGAATCGTTTTAGATAGAGTGACATCGCAGAATTGCATCATGGTCTCCACCGAAGGCGGTATGGAGATCGAGAAGGTCGCTGAGGAATCTCCAGAGAAGATCATCAAAGTCTTTATTGATCCTTCGGTTGGTCTTCGTGATTATCAATGCCGCGAATTAGCTTTCGCTCTCGGCTTATCAGGCGATGCCTTCAAGCAATGCGTGAAGTTCATCAAAGCTCTTTATACGGCATACGTTGAGACGGACGCTTCGCTCTTCGAGATCAATCCTTTGGTACTTACGAAGGAGCAGAATATGATCGCACTTGATGCGAAGGTCAACTTCGATGACAATGCAATGTATCGTCATCCTGAGTATGTCGCACTTCGCGATCTCGATGAAGAAGATCCGCTTGAGGTCGAGGCATCGAAATCGAATTTGAATTATATTAAGCTCGATGGAAACGTAGGCTGCATGGTCAATGGAGCAGGTCTTGCAATGGGCACGATGGATATCATCAAGCTTGCTGGTGGTGACCCTGCGAATTTCTTGGATGTGGGCGGCGGAGCAAATGCTGAGACCGTTGCAAGCGGCTTCCGCATCATCCTCGGTGACCCGAACGTGAAGGGCATCCTCGTTAATATTTTCGGCGGCATCATGGACTGCAACGTCATCGCCGAAGGCGTCGTCGAAGCCGTCAAGGAAGTCGGTCTCAAGCTCCCTCTCGTCGTCCGCCTCGAAGGCAACAACGTCGCCGCCGGAAAGAAGACCCTCGCCACCAGCGGCCTCGCGCTGCTCAGCGCAGACACGCTCGACGACGCCGCGC
>JBKJHR010000214.1:0-6902 GCA_046598695.1 Kapaibacterium sp. (SeqCode) | reverse complement strand
CTTGATAAGGATGTTGTCTCCTTCTTTAAGCGAAGATGTTTTAACATCTGTCGTAGAGCTGTCTTTGATGAGGTGTGCTTGGTCGGGCATGAGTTGAACGAGAAGCTCAAGTTCACGCGATGCGCCCGCAATGGATCTCATTTCCACCCAATGCCCTAAAAGCATTATCAGGATCAAGGTTGCTAATTCCCAAAAGAAATCCATCCCTTGCAGACCGAAGACTATTGCGACGCTATAGATATACGCTGTTGAAATAGCAACGGCAACGAGGATCATCATGCCTGGTGCTTTGGACTTCAGCTCGCTAACAAAGCCCTTAAGAAAAGGAAGACCGCCATAGAAAAAAATAACTGTTGAAAGCGCTGCTAAAATATATTTCGATCCGGGAAATTCCCAGTTCACACCCATAAACTGCTGGATCATCGGCGAGAGTGCAAGTACGGGAAGGGTGAGGACAGCAACGACATAAAATCGTCGTTTGAAATCTTCGATCATCATTGTATGATGATCGTGCCCAGCCATGCCCATTGGGGCATTGCCGTGATCCATCTTCGAATGATCCATTTTAGAATGGTCGGTGTGTGAATGATCCATTGCTACTGATATAATTTAGGATTCGGCAAAACTACGAAATTCTTCAACACAAACCGTTATACAATTTCATAAATATCTTGCATCATTCACACGTCACTAAAAAGTAACGTCCGTGAGAACCGATGAGAATAAGAACAATACGTGAGGGGAGGAATCGCAGTATTAATTCGCTGTGCTTCCGCTTGTCATTTTCTTCATATCATCTCTGATCTTTGCGGCTTTTTCGTAGTCTTCGTTTTTGATTGCGGCGTCGAGATCGGCTTGGAATTGCTCGATCTTTGTGAGTTTACGCGGGGGAGCTTTTTGCTCTTTGGGGATGATCGGCTCATCATCATCTTCTCCTTCGAGGACACCTTCCGTATCATCATCTTCAGGGACAAAGCCTGCTTCTTTCATCACGGCTTCGGATACATACATGTTTGCACCGAAGCGAACTGCGACGGCTATCGCATCGCTCGGACGTGCGTCAATTTCTTGATCGTCAGAAAGAGTAAGCGTCGCGAAGAAAATGCCATCCTTTAACTCAGCAATACATGCCTCTACCACGGAGAGATCCATCGTGCCGAGGATGTTTTTGATAAGATCGTGCGTCAGTGGACGCGGAGGATTGATGCCTTCCATTTCAAGGGCAATGGCTTGTGCCTCGAAGCCGCCAATGATGATGGGTATGCGACGAGTACCCTCGACTTCTTTGAGGACAAGAGCATACGCTCCGTTCGAAGCGGGGCTTGTTGAGATGCCTAAAATTTCTACCTGAACTCTATCCATAATTATCCTAATACCTCAACAAATTTGTCAACTGTTACGCCTGATTTTGCAATCAGACTTCTCAGAGTGCCTTTGGCAATCTCTTTATGATTCGGGACGGAAAGTGAAGCGATGCTTCCCGGCTTTGTCATAATGATATGACTACCCTTTTGCCTTGAGACCTGCCATCAGAGTTTCTGAAACGCCTTAACGGTCTCTGTTGCTGTGACGATAGGAAGAGGTGGCATCTATTTGTTAAACTGCAACCTCAACTTCTCTATGCATTACTGTAAGCGGCATTCCAAGTTCTCTGCGGACTTCGATACATTCTTTGATCGCATCCTGAATGTTTAACTCTGCCTCTTCCAATGATTTTCCTTGACTTACACAGCCGGGAATAGAATCACATTCAGCAATAAACACACCGTCTTCATCTTGAAAGAATGTAACGTCGAATTTCATTGTGTTATCCTTTGATCTTTTTCACTTCTTCAGTCAGGAGCGGAAGCAACTCGAATGCATCACCGACAATGCCATAATCGGCGACAGCAAAGATCGGTGCGTTCGCATCCTTATTAATAGCAACAATTGTTTTCGAGCTTGACATTCCCGCCAAATGTTGAATTGCGCCAGAAACTCCGACAGCGACATAGAGCGTCGGCGAAACGGTTTTGCCTGTCTGACCAACTTGCTCTGAGTGTGGACGCCATCCTGCATCAACCACGGCACGGGATGCACCAGTTGCTGCATGAAATGCTGATGCGAGATTCTCTATAAGTCCCCAGTTTTCGGGTCCTTTCATTCCTCTGCCACCGGTAACGATTATATCGGCTTCAGCAACGTCAATTTTCCCTTGCGAAAGAGTTAGCTCTTTTGTGCGGTCAGAGAAATCTTTCTCATCAAATGCAATGGTCACATTTTCTATCGTTGCTTCGGCTGAAGCTTCTTTTGATGCTTTCCAGAGATTGGGGCGAGTTGAATAGACTTTCTTCGGCGTCGTTACCTCAACGGTTACGTTCGCTTTGCCTGCATAGACAGGGTGAGTGGCGACGATCTTCTCGCCGTCATTTGAAAAGAGCGTTACATCCGGCACATAGCCCGCTTCAAGGCGAACAGCGACACGCGGGGCAAGGTCTTTGCCGCGCGTTGTGGCAGGGATGATAACGACATCAGCTCCCGATGATTTTGCTACTTCCGCAATTGCTTTGGCGGCGGCTTTGGAAGAGTAGTTCGCAAAGTTCGCATGTTCGACGACATGAACCTTCGATGCTCCGGCCTGCTTCACTTGATCTGAAAGAACAGTGCCTGCGTTTGCTGTGACAATGACTGCATTGATCGTTATTGCGCCGATCGCCTTTGCGGCATCAATTGCTTCAAAAGATGGCTTGCGAATGGCTCCGTTACGCTCTTCAAAATAGACTAAGATATTCATACAATTTTTGTAATTCGTCGTGGAATAAGATATGATGGGATTAGATAACCTTCGCTTCTTCGTGGAGAAGTTTGACAAGTTCTGTTGCTGCAGCGGCAGGGTTGCCATCGGCTTGCAGAATCTTGTTGGCGCGCTTCTTCTCGGGCTTATCTATTTTGATCGTTGCAGTACGAGCCGCAACTGCCGCACCGACGACTTCTTCGATCGGCTTGGACTTTGCCTTCATAATGTTTGGCAATGACGGATAGCGTGGTTCATTCAGTCCCTTTTGCGCTGCGATCAGGCAGGGCATTGTCAGCTCTATCGTTTCTTTGCCGCCTTCGACTTCTTTCTCCGCGATCACTTTTGTACCATCAATCGTGAGTGATGTTACAACCGTTGCGCATGGGAGATCAAGAAGCTCTGAGAGCATCGGAGCGATCCCCATACCGTCAAAATCAATAGATTGCTTGCCGAGCAGGATAAGATCGGGGTTATGTGGTTTGATCGCCTCAGCGAGCATGTGTGCCACGCTGAATGAATCAGACTTATCGCCTTTGATGAGAATGCCTTTTTCTGCGCCCATTGCAAGTGCCTGGCGAATCGCTTCCTTCGCGGCATCTGTGCCGACGCTTGCAACGATGACTTCACCGCCATTTTTTTCTTTGAGCTTCAATGCTTCTTCGACGGCGAGTTCGTCGTATGGATTGAGAATAAACTTCACACCTGCCGGATCAATGTTCTTTCCGTCAGCAGCAACGTTGATCTTCGTTGTCGTATCGGGTACGTGGCTGACACAGACTATAATTTTCATTCGTAATTAGTATAATTATTGATGCGCTATTGTTGGGCGGAATTTAACATTTTGCTTCTGCTCAAAATTTCACAAATCATGCAAAATGGTTTATCGTTTTGTCGAATAGTTTTTTTTAGAAAAATTTATCAAGATAATTTTTCGAGCATGATGAAGTGGGAAATGGCGTTTTTCCGCCCATTGAAAGGTGTGGGTTCCCGGAGGGCTTGATAGTCGGGCTTTTGCAACTTACCCACATCACACAAACACTGTATTTAGTGCTTCGGGAACCTGAGATGTCGTTATCAACAGCAACGTGGATAATTCTGTTGATTACTGATTGTTTTGCACCCCTAACGATGCCATAATGTGTACAATTATAGAACTGTTACGTAATAGTATTGATTCTGACGGGTTTTCACGGGTTTCCACAGCAAATGATGTAAACGTTATGCTAACCTATCGTATAGTATAAAGTACAAAAATATTGGGGTAATGTTTGATAAGTGGTGGAAAACTCACGTAAATCCTCACGGAATTGGGGTTTTTGCACAAATTGTTAGTCTGGTTCCCCGTCCTCATCTTCATCTGTTGGTAAGCCTCTCATTTGCCGCTGAATTCGAGTGGCTTTCCGGTTGATATACGGCGAGGGTTTTGATGCGCTCCACCGTTCAGGGTTGGGCAGGACAGCTGCTAATTGTGAGGCTTCACCAGCAGTTAATTTTGCTGCTGATTTATGGAAATGATACTCAGCTCCAGCTTCCACACCATAAACGCTTGGACCTAACTCTGCGATGTTACCATACATTTCGAGGATGCGCTGCTTGCTCCAGAAAAATTCGATCAGAACCGTATAGTACGCTTCAACTCCTTTTCGGATAAAACTTCGTATCGGTGGGAGGAACAGATTCTTAGCAACTTGCTGCGAGATAGTACTGGCGCCACGCATCGGGCGCTTGGGGTGTCGTTTATGATCGCGCTGTGCATTCTCGATCTCTTTCCAATCAAAGCCGTTATGCTCGAAAAATCGCTGATCTTCCCCAGCCACTACTGCTTTATAAAAACTTGGGGCAACATCGTTGAAATTCTTATTTGAATGCGAGCATGAGATGGATTCGCCACTAAAGAGATTCCCTGCCCCATTCCAAAACATCATCGCCGTCATCGGTGGGTCGATCCACTTGAGCACTATAACCTGCACCACTGGAAATAGCAAGCAGAAGAGTGCGACCTTCCATGCAATAGAAAGAATGCGGCGCAAACGCGGCTTGGGGTTTATTACTTCGGCTTCGGTGTTATCCATCAAATATGAAAAGAGAACGTCTTACTATCCCACAAAATTACGTCACTGCGCTTGAACGAACGCTTGGAATCCAACTTTCGTCCGATGCGCTTCGCACCAGAGTTGGCAAGAAGGCTCTGGAGCAATATGCCGAGTCCGTACAAAAACTATCTATCGGGTTAACGAAAGATCGCACCGTATTACTTGCAACATCCTATCTTTCCGATGCTGATCTGCGCAAAGCCTATCTTCTCTACTTTCAAACGACGAACGCACTAAAAGTTATTCCGCCCTTGCGAGAATTTTTTCTCGGAAGCGAGCTTCTGAAGAAGGATACGCTTCGTATTCTTGATCTCGGCTGTGGCACAGGTGCTGCCTCATGGGGCGCACTGCACTTCCTTCGTGATGAGATGAAGTATGAAGGCAAGATCGAGTTGGTGCTTAGTGATAACGTCGGTGAGAATCTCCATCTTGCGAAGACGTTTCTCTACGCTCTTGATGCGAAGCAGGCGATGACGACGAAGTTTCTTCACTCTGATCTTCGCAAGCCGAATGCATTGTCCGCTGAGATCACCTCCGGTGCGCCTTATGATCTCATTCTTGCGATGAACATCGTCAATGAATTGCCGCAAGGTAACGATGCTCTCTTTTTGGAGAGTATGCTTTTGATGCTCGATGAGCAGGGCGCGTTAGTCGTCATAGAACCTGCAACGAAGAGTCAATCGCGGCGATTGCTTGAATTCCGCGATCTGACAACGAAGAATGGCGCGACGATCTTTTCTCCATGTACGAGGCAAGCAAATTGTCCTGCACTTATTAATCCAAATGACTGGTGTCATACGGAAATTGATTGGGATCGACCGCACTTTATTAAGATGATCGATGAGATAACAGGCAACCTCCGGCTCTCCCTCAAATCAAGCTATTTTGTCATCACCAAAAATGGGGCAACTTTGGCGAGTCGGCTGGAAAACCGGAAATTCTCCCGGGTCGTGAGCGAATTATTTATTGAGAAGGGAAGACGCAGAATGTACCTTTGCAACACCGATGGAAGGGATGAATTTACCATGAATTTGAGGGATAAAAACGACAAAAATAGAGATGTTGTAGAGTTAGAACGCTATGATTTGATTGAAGTTGTGGGCGAAGAAGCACGGGAGCATGATAGGCGCATCACGGAAGCATCTACTGTTGAAATTGTGCTCCGATCATCGGGAGCACGGTAGTTTGAGAAATGCACAATTTTCAATTATTTTCATTTTTTTTTCAAAATAATTTGGATTTCAGGTTTTTTTGCTATATATTTGCAGTGTAAAGTATGTGCACCAAGAGGTTTTTCGAGTCGTGGGAGCACGATAAACTTGGGAGCAATCGAGGAGCATATACATAATATTGACTTGTTCAACCCCCTCTGTACACGAATAATATGGTAGCAACACTTGACCGCCTTCTCGCGCTGAGCCGCAAACTTCACGACGCTGAAGTTCGCTCTGAATCTGAGCCGATCTACATCGCTTTGGACCTGAACGAACTACGCCTCATGAAGCGCCTTGCTGAAGACTTTATTGAGCAAGGAGAAACTGCTCTTTATGAGAGCACTGACAGGATCTTCGCGTAGGCAATAGGTTTTCTTTCTTCTTGAGATTACACGAGCGGCGCATGACCTTGCACCGCTTGTGTGATCATTCGAGCTATTGCCTCAAAGCCTATTCTATCGGCTTCCTGAAACCGACCCACTTCGGGACTATCAATATCAAGCACTCCGAGGAGTATATCTCCGCTGAGTAGTGGTATGACGATCTCCGATCTGCTTGCCGCATCGCAAGCAATATGCCCAGGGAAGGTTTCGACATCTTCAACAACGATCGTCTCACGCCTCGCTGCCGCAGTGCCGCATACGCCTCTGTGCAGTTCTATCATCGTGCAAGCAGGCTTCCCACCAAAGGGACCTAAGATGAGCTTGCTTCCGTCGTAGAGATAAAATCCCGCCCAGTTGATGCGCTCTATGGAGTGATACAGAAATGCCGCAGCATTCGCAAGCGAAGTGACCGCAGGGTCGCTCGCCACCATCAAAT
>JBKJHR010000148.1:0-4214 GCA_046598695.1 Kapaibacterium sp. (SeqCode) | reverse complement strand
GAAAAACATTCTAAAAGGAATTCGAGATGCTTATTTCCCCAACAGCCAATACGCCAGTAGTGCGACGCTTTCGCGGAGGCGGTAGAAGAGGAGATCGAAGAAGTTTTGGTTGATATTTGAGGGCGAACCGATAGCGGTGAGTCCGTTGAACTTCGCCATTTCCAGCACACGCGCCAAATGATATTGATCGCTGATGATGACGAACTTCTTCCACTGCTGCTTTTCTGCAAGTTCGGTACGAAGATAGAGGACTTGTTCAAGAGTGGAGCGTGAGTGCGTTTCGGTAGTGATGAGCGCTTCATCTGCCCCCATTTTTATAAGCTCGCGTTTTGCGATCTCAGCTTCGGCAAGTTCGTTGGGCGCGTTGGAGCCTGTGACGACGATCTTTGGGATTGCCTTTTGCTTAAGCAGTTCATATCCGAGTTTGATCCTTTCGAGTAACGTCGGGCTTGCACGGTCGCCGAGATCATTTCCATGCCAGACTGCCGCACCGAGAATAACACCTGCATCAGCATTGAACTGACGAATTTCATGAATATCGGATGTCCATCCGTAAGTAAACGAGAACGTGAATGCGAAGAGCACCGCGGTCAGGAGTACGAGGCATGTATTCTTTACGACGCGTATTGCACCACTTACTTTTGAGAAATTATATTCTCGGCGCGGAAGCAAAAGTGCGATAAATCCCGAACGTCCGATGAGATAAGCAATGGATGCAATGCGCGGGAATTCTCCCGGCTCGAAATTTCGCACACCAAGTGTAACCCAGAGGATCAGAGCAGAGAGCGTGAGCGAGATGATCGTTCGGGTCAAACTCAAACGCACTGGATGCAGCACTGCGCGCAGAACAAGATAGAGCTGAAAGAGAAAGAGGAGATTCGAGAAAATATCGGAGCGCGTGGAAAAACGGAGGAATTGCGGGGTGAGTCCTTGCCCTTCGTAGCGAGCAAGAGTGAGCACATAATAACTGCAACACTCGATGAGCGTTGTTGTAATAAGGAGCCACCGTTTGGCGCGGATTCGTCGCGCTTCGGTTGTGAGCCTGTCCTTCGTATTCTGCTTTTCGTTCAAAACGGGGGTGTCTGTAGTGGTACGAATATGCAACTCTTCGATTTTCCCGAACTGTTTGTGGTGCGTACATTTGTATAACACTTTTCAGAAGTGTTTGTTACAATGGCTTCTACAATACAAACGGTTTGGATACACTACAATTTCTATCACTTGGCGGCGCGAGAGAGATCGGCGCAAATTCATATTTCTATAACTTCAACGGCTATGGCGTTCTTGTTGACGCAGGATTGCATCCGAAAAATAGCGGTTGGGAAGCCTTCCCGAAAGCCGAACTGCTTGACCCCGGTGCAGTAGATAGCTTTATCGTTACTCATGCCCATACCGATCATCTTGGGGGTGTGCCATTCCTTCTGCAATCACAACCGCAGGCACGCGTCATTGCGACAAAAGAAACGATCGAGATCGCGAAGATCATGCTTGCGAATACGGCAAGTTTACTACCCCGTCAGCACGCAACGGAAGTGCTGAACAAATTGCCAATGTATGCCGAAGAAAAGCTTGAAGAGCTTATTACGAATATCGAACCGCGTACCTTCAATAATTCTTTTACGCTGAAAGAAGGCACTGCCCAAACGAAGGTAAAGGCAACGCTCTATATGAGCGGACATATTCTTGGTGCTACAGGAGTGCTCTTTGAATATAACGGAAAGAGGATCTTCCATACAGGTGATACAAAGATGCGCCGGCAAACGCTCATTGCCGGAGCCGAGCTACCTGATACAGGGGTTGATGTTCTTGTCATGGAATCCACCAACGGACTCTTTGATCATACACCAAGCAATACGCGTGAACAGGAGCTTGATAGATTTATTACCACAATTGCTGGTGTATTGCATAATGGCGGATCGGTGCTTGTCCCTGTCTTCGCGCTTGGGAAGACACAAGAAGCATTGACGATGATCTGGCAGGCGATGCAATCAGGTAAGTTGCCAACCGTTGATATCTATACAGGCGGAATGGGACGCAAGATCAGCGACGTCTACGACGGAAATCAATATAGCCCCTCACGTATGGATCATGATACGATCCTCTCGGAAATACCTCAGAAAGAAACGCCACGCCGTGATGAGCTTTTTAGCGGAAAGTATTTCAAAGAGCCAAGCATTGTTCTCGCTTCGAGTGGAATGATGCAAGAAGGCACGGCGAGCTATATGCTTGCACAGCGTTGGCTTCGTCACGAGAATTTTTCGATTTGCTTTATTGGCTATACCGATCCTCGCACTCCCGGACATGTTGTGCAAAATGCTGTTCGGGGCAAACGCGTGAAATTTGGTTCAATGCGAAGAGAAGTGCCCGTTCGCTGTTCTATTGAGCGTTTCCGATTCAGTGCCCATGCCAGAAGAGATGAACTCTTGGAGATCGTTGAGAAGCTCGGTCCGAAGCACGTTGTGCTTACGCATGGCGACCCCGAAGCAATGAATTCTTTCAGCGAGCTTATCCTCGAACATTTCCCCGGCACGAAGGTCAGCGCACCGGAAGTAGGGAAGTGGTATAAATTGATAGAGGATTGAATTTCTACAACGTAACCCGAATATAATATTTCTCCGAAACAGCTTCTATAGCTCTTGATGTTTACGCTCTCATGATAAATATGAAAACGATAGGTGTGCTCACCTCTGGTGGTGACGCTCCAGGAATGAATGCCTGCATTCGAGCCGTCACACGCGTTGCACGTAACCGCGACATCCGCGTGCTCGGCGTATTGCATGGCTATACAGGACTCATTGAAGGTAATTATACCGAGATGATCCGTAGCTCGGTCTCCAATATTATTCAACGCGGCGGGACGATCTTAAAAACTGCTCGCAGCAAAGAATTCGAGACGCTCGAAGGCAGAGCACAAGCTGCCGCTTCGATGCGTGCAGCTGGGATGGACGGGCTTGTTGTTATCGGTGGTGATGGCACCAATACCGGAGCCGCACTTTTTTATGAAGAGCATGGAATTCCTGTTGTTGGTTGCCCAGGTACTATTGATAATGATCTTATCGGCACGGATTATACGATCGGCTATGATACGGCGATCAATACGGCACTCGAATGTATTGATAAGATCCGTGACACTGCCGATGCCTTCGAGCGTACGTTCTACGTTGAAGTGATGGGTCGTCATGCAGGCTTCATTGCGCTTGATGTCGGTTTAGGCTCTGGCGCAGAATACATCGCCATTCCGGAAAATGAAACAAAGCTCGAATCTATTCTTGCTATTTTCAAGAATCAACGCTCGACCAAACGCTCGAATATGATCATCGTCGCCGAAGGTGATGAAGCAGGCGGAGCGATCAAACTTGCAGAGAAAGTAAAAGAAGTCACGAAGATAGATTATCGCGTCTCGATATTGGGGCACGTACAACGTGGCGGAAGCCCCACAGCACGTGATAGGATACTTGCAAGCAAATTAGGCGGAGCTGCAGTGGTTGCGCTTGCTGATGGGAAATCAAACATCATGGTTGGCGAAGTTGGTGGGAAACTTGCCTTTACTTCATTCCGCGAAACATTCGAGAAAAAGAAAGCGATCGATGCCGATCTATGGGCACTCTCGAAAATACTTGCGATGTGATTTTTACTAAAAAAAACCGCACGTTTTCGCGTGCGGTCCAACAATAAAAATCACAACATGAAAACATCGAAATCACAAGAAATTCTTTCGGTATTCTTGCGCTATAATAAATGCACAAGATGAGAAAATCGTTTCAGGTGATATGATGATAAAAAAGTATCGGATGCTCTACGCCATTACTCCAATCCGCCTTAGAATAAAAAAGAAAAGATAATACACTCCTACTGTAATAGCGGCGGAGATAAGCATCGAAAAAATAAAGTGGATATTCAAACGTAAACAATACGAGAATAGAGGAAAGAACGCAAGTGATGGAATGACCATCCAGAAAATATCCATCGAAAGCTGCGCGACGGGTTCGTTCTCTCGTTTATCAAGATAGAGCCACGTAAAGGCAAGAAGAGAGGTAAGTGGAAGCGAGGCAAGCAATGCAGCCATGACGCTCGAACGTTTCCCAATCTCCGAAATCGCAACAATAACAATTGCAGTAACTACAACTTTTATGATGATCCGATAATCCATAATACCTCCAACATAATAGATCAATGCTGTATGAGCGAATGACTTAATTACAAGATGATTTTTA
>JBKJHR010000109.1:0-3028 GCA_046598695.1 Kapaibacterium sp. (SeqCode) | reverse complement strand
ATTCATGCGTCATTACCGCAAGCATACGCTCATCGCATTGTTGCTTGTTGCGGCGATTCTTTCCCCTGGAGGAAATCCTATCTTACAACTCATCTTATTTTTGCCGCTATGGATTCTCTATGAACTTTCCATTTTCGCAACCGTTATAGCGCGCAAGAATAAACTGAAATCCACGACGTAATGCCCGTAACGCTTAACGCGATCCTTTCTCCTATAGCCACAGATCTTAAAGAGTTTAATAAACACTTTAAGGGTACGATGCTTTCATCGGTGCCGATCGTGGGTCTGATCGCCAAATATCTTGTCCGCACAAAAGGCAAGCAAGTGCGCCCGATGCTTGTGCTGTTGGCGGCAAAAGCTTGCGGCGAAATTAATGAGGGTACACATCGCGCCGCAACACTCGTCGAATTGTTGCATACCGCAACGCTCGTCCACGATGATGTGATAGATGAAGCTGATACACGCAGAGGATTTGCGAGCATTCGCAATCTCTGGCGCAACAAGGCAGGTGTGCTCATTGGGGATTATTTACTTGCAAAGGGATTATTACTTACGGTCGAAACAGGTGAGTATCATTTTTTGGAGATCACTTCAACTGCTGTGCGCAGAATGTCTGAAGGTGAACTCTATCAGCTTCAAAAGGCAAGACAACTCAATATAGATGAAGCAGCGTATTTCAGGATCATCTCCGATAAGACCGCTTCACTCCTTGCCACCTGTACCGAGCTTGGCGCAGCAAGTGTGACAGAGAAAGGGACAAATACAAAAGAGCGTGAAATGCTTCGTGCGTATGGCGAAGCTGTTGGCATTGCTTTCCAGATACGCGACGACATTTTTGATTACGAAGAACGATCCGGAGTTATTGGCAAACCCGTTGGAATTGACCTAAAAGAGAAGAAGCTTACTCTCCCGCTTATTCATTCTCTCTCGAATCTTGACTCTAAAGAAGAGCGCCGCATTCGCTCACTAATTAAAACAGGCAAAGCATCAGATACTGAACGCAGACTCATCATCAACCTCGTCAAAGCCACCGGTGGTATTGACTATGCTCGCATCAAAGCTGAAGAATACTCCGCCGCCGCGCGAAATGCTATCGCTCCCCTTCGAGAGAGTGATGCAAAAACTGCACTGATGGATTTCTCACATTTTGTAATAGAGAGAGAGAAATAGCATTACTGCATCTTCGACTTTCGATCTTCTTCCATTTCGTCTTTTACCAACTGTGATACTTTCGGGATTACGATCGCATCTTTTTTTGCAACAAGAGGAGAGTTGCTGTATTTTTTTCTATAGAGCTGGGTGTATTCCGCACCGAAGAACATTATCAGTGCAGAGAAATTAAGCCAAACCAACATCACCACAAGTGAACCCGCCGCGCCGAACGATGAGCTATACGAACTGCTCCCGATGTATAAACCAATGAGATATTTACCTGCGCTGAAGAAGAGTGATGTGATAACAGAACCAAACCATACATACCGCCATTTCAACTCCACATCAGGCAAGAACTTGAAGATCATCGCGAATAATATCGTCATTATCACAAATGATACAATGATATTGAGTATCTCAACCACAGGAAGCAGCACGGGAAAATGTGCGCCCATATAACTGCTCAGTATCGCTATAAACGCACTCATCATCAATGAGACAAGCAAAAGAAAGCCCATGATAAGTACCATCGAGAATGCACCGATACGCGTCTTAATAAGCAAGAGAATTGGCTTACCGGGGCGAGGCTCCACTCCCCAAATAATGTTCAGCGATTCTTTCAATTCAATGAATACCCCCATCGAACCCAAAAGGATAATGACAATGCTTATGATCGTGGCGATCACACCCCCGGACGAAAATGCTGCATTCTTGATCAACGACTGCACGACTTCTGCGCCGCTTGTGCCGATCAATCCCTGAATTTGTCCTACGATCTGCCCACGAGCTGCATCCTCACCGAAGATGAAGCCTGCAACTGCGATGACGATGATCAGAAGTGGAGCAAGGGAGAAAAGTGTGTAGTAGGATAACGCCGCCGTCATCTTGAAGACCTTGTCGTCAAGTAACTCTATATAGGTCGTACCGATAAGAGAAAAGCCTTCTTTGGCTCTTGTAGCAACGCTTATTTTTGTCTTTTCCATAGTGTATTTGAGGATACTTCTTCTACAAAGATACTGTTATTTGGCTATACTTTTTTCAATTTTGCTCTACTTCAATGCTTTCGTTCTTTCTTCCGCGAAAATGTATTCACTGCGATCTGCCTTGCGGCAAGGAATCGAAGAGCGATGAAATGCTGAAGGATTATCTATGTACTATCTGTTTCCGACGATTTGAACTCCTCTTCCCTCCGAATGAAAGTGACTTAACCTCAAAGCAAGCTCTGCTCTCGAAATATGGTGAAATAAATATCGTTGCTCCCTTCCCTTTCATGAATGAGGAACTGACACAATCTATCGTTCATCATTTCAAGTACAATGATATGCCGCGCCTGGCAGAGTATGTTGGCGAGTATATCGTGCGAAGGATCGATGATAGAGAGTACGACTATCTTGTTCCGATTCCGTTGCATAGCGTGCGTATGGCAGAGCGCGGTTACAATCAATCGGAGCAACTTGCCAAAGGGATAGCGAAGAAGACGAATATGATTCTTGCAGAGAAAAATTGGTTGAAGCGCATCAAACCGACTCCATCACAAACTGGCTTATCGGCAGATGAAAGAGAAGAGAATGTGCGAGGTGCTTTTGCGCTCTCCGGAAAGGGAAAGGAAAATTTGCAAGGGAAAAAAATTCTGGTGGTAGATGATGTTATGACAACAGGCGCAACCCTTGCCAGCGCCGCCGAAACGATCTTAGAAGTATTGCCAAGTAAAATAGGAGTCTTGTCTTTCACAACAGTCGTAGACGCATACTAATGCATATACCCACGTTGATGATCTACTCATAAATTCAATCCTCTTAATCGATTGATCTCCCCAAATCTCCGTTCAGACAGTCCCCTACCAATCACCGCCAGCGCCACCACCGCCGAACGAACC
>JBKJHR010000045.1:0-4908 GCA_046598695.1 Kapaibacterium sp. (SeqCode) | reverse complement strand
GTTTGCTACCCAAGAACTGATCGAGAAAATGACGCTCTCCCCAGAGCATATTTCCTCTCTCTTGGAAAAAGCAATTCAGGACACTTTCAACTATGCGCTCACACCTCAGGAATTCCTCTTGCAATTTCTTATTGATGGGCAAGAGAATATTGCATTCGATCATAGATTCTTTGCAAAGCTGACAGCACTTCACGATCATGAGTATTTTCCAGAAGTGCTCGGTGCTTGGGGAGAAAATACAAAGGCAAATGGTGTAACAAGTATCCTTTCATCAGAGCTTCATGCCTATATTGGAGATATAGACGCCTTGATCCTCCGATATGCGACGATCTCGCAAATCGTTGAGCTTCTTTCGCCCCTTTATGATTTCCACAATCATCGTGACCCGAATCCAGCAGTCTGTAAAGAATTGCTCATCGCTTTTTTTGAGGATAAACATCTAACCGAGGTTTCATCGCATCTGATGGCACAGTCGCAAGACGAATACAAGATGAAAGAGCTTGTTGATCTGCTTTCGGGCCTTATCAAGCCGTCACAGCAAAAAAATACAAGCGAAGTAGAAATAGAAGATGCCGGAGAAACCATTGAAGAACAGACGGAAACAGCACCTATACAATATGAAGAATTCCTGAGCGATCTGCGTCGTGTTGGTATTGCCTACCAAACGATTCCAACGATCAAAGCTCCGCGGTTGTTGCCGTTAGACCTCTTCATTGACGACAAGCTCCGCAAAAAAACGATACGACGTGTATTTCGCGATAACGAGTCAGAGTATCTACGTTTGGTTGATTCTATCAACCGAACCAACGAGCATGAGAAGGCAAAGCTCAATCTCGAAACAACATTAAATATGTATAAGATCGATAACCATTCCAAGATCGGCGAACGCTGGTTCGCTGCACTTGAAATGCGTTACGCTTCACAAGAGAAACAGACGGTATAACCTACAATGCAATTCGTTGACCAAGCAAAAATTGAGATCGCTGCCGGAAAAGGCGGAAATGGTATTATCTCGTGGAGACGCGAGAAGTATATCCCCAAAGGTGGACCCGATGGCGGAAATGGCGGAAAAGGCGGCTCAGTTATATTCCTCGCCGATCCTCAACTCTCTACCCTTCTCGATTTCCGCTACAAACGTAAATACGAAGCTGCTGATGGCAATCCCGGTGGTCAGAATAATTGCACAGGGCGTAACGGTGAGGATACGGTCATCAAAGTACCTGTTGGCACACTTATCCGAAACCAGGAGACGGGCAGTCTTATCGCTGATCTTGCAACGCAATTTCAGGAAGTGACAATTGCTAAAGGTGGGAAAGGCGGACTTGGAAATCAAGAGTTCAAATCCTCCACAAACCAAGCACCACGCTACCAAACTGATGGTAAACCAGGCGAAGCATTCATGCTTGAGCTTGAATTGAAGCTCCTTGCAGATGTTGCTCTCGTGGGCTTCCCAAATGCTGGTAAGTCAACACTTATCAGTCGCATCTCTGCCGCAAAGCCAAAGATCGCAGATTATCCCTTTACGACGCTCGTTCCGAATCTCGGCATCGTCAAAGCACCTGAGGATCATCGTTCGTTTGTCGTCGCTGATATTCCAGGACTCATCGAAGGCGCAAGCGAAGGACGAGGTCTGGGCTTGCAGTTCTTGCGTCATATTGAGCGCAGTGCGGCACTTCTGTTTCTTCTCGACGGAACAGATCCCGACAATAAGCCCGAAGATGTCTATGCTGTCTTAAAAAAGGAATTGAAGCTACATGATGCCGCTCTCTTGAAGAAACCCCGATTGATCGTTATCACCAAAGCGGATGCAATGACTGATGATGAGTTAAAGGCAGCAGCGGCACTTCGCTTCGATAGAAAGAAGCCATTAGTTATTAGCGCAGTTGTTGGTGATAACTTGAACGAGCTTATCGCAAAGCTATGGGTGATCGTGAAAGATAATAAGGAGTAATGAATTACGTTCTGGTTGCCATTGGTGCTGCGATTGGTGGAGTTCTACGCTATGCCATAAGTCAGATCACTTCCCCAAATGGCGGATTTCCATGGACGACACTCGGCATTAACGTTGTCGGTTCGTTTCTTCTCGGCATTGTCATAGCACTTGCCTCACGGCAAATGATGACAGAAGAAATGCGTGTATTGCTCGCCATAGGCTTTTGTGGCGGATTCACAACGTTCTCCACCTTCAGCGCAGAAACCCTCGCCTTGGCAAAGGCAAGACAATACCTTGAAGCAATTAGCTATATTGCATCATCCAATATATTAGGAATATGTGGGGTATATATAGGGTTGCGGCTTGGAGGTAATTAGAGCGGATGGAAAGGGATAATGCGAGTTGAAAATTAACAACTTAGACCAGAACTTCTTACACTAATACACCCACATTATTAAGTGCCCAGAGTCGGAGTCGAACCGACACACCATTACTGGCGGCAGATTTTGAATCTGCTGCGTCTACCAATTTCGCCATCCGGGCGGATGATTTTAGCGCCATTAGACATATTAGACCTAATGACCTATGACAATTCTTACTTGCTTATATCTCGAATCTCAAGCTCTAATGTCCCGGCAGGAACATTTATCGGCACGATCTCTCCGACAACCTTATTCATCAATGCCTTGCCAATAGGTGAAGACATGGAAATTTTCCCTCCATCAAAGTCAGCATCTTCCTGAGAAACGATCTGATACGTATTTTCCTTCTTCGTTTTCTTATTATATACTTTAACCCTTGTTAACATCCCGACCTTATCGGTCTTGATGTCTTTTTCGTCAATGATCGTCGTACGTATGAGCATATGCTCCATCTTGTGGATACGCAGTTCGAGCAAACCTTGCTCCTCACGTGCTGCATCGTACTCAGCATTTTCTGAAAGATCACCCTGTGCTCTTGCCTCGGCGATCTTACCTGCAATTTCTCGGCGCGCATTGAACTTGAGGTCGCGAAGTTGCTCCTCAATTTCCATTAAGCGGGTTCGCGTGATGTAAACCGTACTCGTCTCAGCAGCCATGTAACCGATCTATACTCTCTATAAAAGAAGAAGGCATCTTCTCACTTTGGCGTAAAAAGATACCTTTGGTTATTCTAAATTACGACCTGTAAACGAGAAAGTGATACTGTTCTGTTCCACTTTATTATATAGACATTTTAGTCTGTTTACTCAGGGTATTACTCCGAACTCAAAACTCACTTCTCAGGTTTGTCTTCCATCTAAATAACGATTACCAACGACTGTGGGATTTTATCCTCAACCAAATACTTGGCAGTGCGGTCCATTCGCCCTTAAACATGCGCTTGCAATTTTGGGGCAGTTCGTGGACGAGAAGGACATTTCGCGCAAAGCACGCACTACCCGAGGTGGCACTGATGAGAGGATGCTCTCACGAGCTGCAAAGGCATTCAAAACCAAACTTGTCGAAGTGCGGCTCGTTGATGAGAGTGCTGCATACCGACGGCTTACGAATTATCTCGAAAAAGGGATCCCCTGTCTCATGTGCATTAATCAATGGGGGCACTGGGTCACCATTGTAGGCTTCAACGAACGAAGTAAGAGATTTGTCGTGCTAGATAGCGAAAAAGATCCTGTCGTGCGACTACCAGCATGGACTGAGCTAAAACGACGTTGGGCATACACAGAATACTTACCTAGCGGTGAGAAGAAGCAGTATTTTGATCTCTACGCCGTCAAACCCAACTTTCGCATCCGCACAAAAGCAGATTTTTCTCTCGCCAGAGCACAATATCTTCGCAAAGCCAGCAATCATTCCCTTTCGGAACACTTCGACGAATACGTCACAGACATGCTCAATATTGCACGTCCAAGATCTAACCGTGAAGATGCAAGCCCACATATTACTATAGCTGAATTTCTGCGTCGTCATCGGAAAATGTTAGTGGAAACAGTTGGGTATTGGCATGGGAAGGTAACCCATGCACAAGTGACGAAAATTCTCTCAAATATGCAATTCGTTGCTGAGACCTACGGACTTGTTGTCAAAGAAGCAGAGGAGAAAGAAACCATCGCTTCCTTCGCTGCACTGCTTATGACTTGGGCGATCAGCCACGATCCTGTGGATGCAGAGATATACGGGGAGACATAATGAGTAAAGTTTGCCTCAGCGATTTGATTTAACCATCAGATTGTCACGCTTTGCTTACAGTAATCTTCTTGGGTCGCCCATTTTACCCATCTGTATCTTTCGTCGCTCATCCTTTCCCCGAAACCTCTTCTTGCAAAACAGAGTTTATACCGCACTGTTTTCTATGGGGCCCTTAGCTCAGTTGGTTAGAGCAGTCGACTCATAATCGATTGGTCGCAGGTTCAAGTCCTGCAGGGCCCACTTTCCTTCCCATACATTCGCAATCCATGTCATTCCATGATCACAGAGCATCCATTCGTACAACCGCATGAATACTGGATGCGTTTTGCGTTCCGTGAAGCGGAGAAAGCATTCGAGCAGGATGAAGTCCCGATAGGGTGCGTTATCGTCAAGAACAATGCTATTATCGGAAGAGGCTATAATCAAACTGAACAGTTCAAAGATGCTACCGCACATGCGGAAATGATAGCGCTAACAGCAGCAAGCGCAACGGTGGAGTCACGTTACCTCACGGGCTCAACGCTCTACGTCACACTCGAACCGTGCCCGATGTGTGCTGGAGCTATTGTCCTTGCACGAATAGATACGCTCGTCTTCGGCTCTTATGATCCTAAAGCAGGTGCATGCGGCACACTCTTTACCCTCACTGAAGATGATAGACTAAATCATCAAGTTCATACGGTCGGTGGAGTACTTGATGGCGAATCCTCTTCCATTCTGAAAGAATATTTTCGCAAAAAGCGATCAACTATCTAGCGTAGGATCTCTTTTAGAACGGTCTCTCGAAACGGAAAAAGAACCTTGGGG
>JBKJHR010000008.1:0-3133 GCA_046598695.1 Kapaibacterium sp. (SeqCode) | reverse complement strand
CTTGCCCCTAATGGTGAAGAAGTACCCTATGGAATGCGTCTTCCGAATACGGAGATGTATTCTTATAATTACATAACGGGAATTGGGAGTGGAAGTTTAACATTTGGATTGAATGGGACTTATCCGCCGAACATCCTTCCTCTTTTTTCGGATGATTCAAAAAAGATCATTATTTCGGAAGCTACGGATGAAGGGACAGCAAATATCTTTACCCTTTCTATAGACGGTAACGATCACGGAAACAACTATACTCTTATTGCTTCTGATGCAGTAAGCCGCAACGATCAAACAAACTCACCTGAATTTAATAGACATCTATTTGATCTCTCACCAGATGGCACGAAATGTAGTTATTTCTCTCATGTGCCAGGGAGTTCAAAGTATAATTTCTACTATGAACTTCACATCAAAGATCTTCTCACAAACAGTGTTGATGTTATCTCTCTTGATAGTGCACGCTCGAATGTGTTGAAGTGGTCGCCGAGTGGCAACTATCTCGCGTATGCTGTTACACCATATCCCAACTCTGACTATCACGGAAATGTAGCGATCTACGACGTACGCACCAAGCAGGTAACTTACTATACTGTACCTTCTGAACATCTACAAAGTGAAGTTTCAGATTTGGAATGGACAGCCGATGAAAACTCCCTTCTTTTGATGGTCTATGGATCAGATAGAGAGTATACTGATTATAGCACGGCAATGAAGCTCGACAGAACTTCAGGGAACATCGATAAAGATTACCATCTTTCGAATATCCAACCTACAAATTTCTATCGCCAGAGAGCATTGGGTGAGCATTAATTGGCTTTAGAAATTCTTAAGCGCCAAAGGGAAGTCGGGTCAGATTCTAATAGACAATAAACTCTCCTCTTCCGACTTCCTTCTCATTCTTACCCAGAAGTCTATAGTGGTATGCTCCAGCCGAGAGATTGCCTCGTTCATATTGTATTTCCGAATTATGAGGAAGCACTTGCTTCTTTCCAACGATGCTGCCGCATTCATTGAATATGACCATTGTAAGCAGTTGTCCGTCCGTGGCTTCACTCAATCGAATTATTGTTCGTTCGGAAAATGGATTTGGGTAGTTTGTGAGAGAATGAAATTCTCTATCACTCTCTTTTACTGACGCACCACCAACCATCTCAAATGCACCTATATCCGGCAGAGCCATCGTTCGTTTTGCGCTGTCAGTGGGATGTTTATATGATGCTGTCGGTAAAAGTGAAAACGCTCCGGCATTTCCAGGAAGAGAACCCGGTCTTAGACTCGGAACATAGTCTTTGATTCGATAATCATACGTAGACGAGTCAACAAAATGGAATGTCGCAAGAGACGGGTCACTGAGGTTCGAGAGAACATCTGCCGATCCAGCAATAGCTGTTCCTGCACCCGCAAATATATTATTGATCACCTTTGCAATAGTCGTACCTGATTTCACATTTACAAATGTCGTTGAAGCGTGATCTGCTATCATCGTATTATTTATAACATAGAGTTCATTCGTCGGATTTGATAATCCTTCCGCACCATAATTTACGAGAATTCTATTTTGCGCAAGGGGTCCTTTCATCATTGTATTCCCGAGGACGATAGCATTGCCACCGTTCGGTAGATCAATGAGGTAGCTTGATGTTCCGTCTGCCTCATCCATAATTCTATTATAGAGGATGTAAGAATTGTAGGCTCTGCTCTTTACATTATGCCCGACCTTTGCATGATGCGTGTAGCAGAACTTCAGCATAAAACTCCGTACGTGATTGATATACATGTTATGGCTATATCCATCGCCATAGCCGTTGTGTGAGAATTCACTGCGCTCAATGATGATGTCGCTATTTTGATTATCCCCTGCAAGTATACCATCTTCGTTGTCGTGGAAGTAGCAATGCCGAACGGTCAATCCTGTACCTTCTTGACGGATACCGGCTCCGTTGTGGTCAGGCACCGTCGCGCCTGAGAATTCGATGTTTTCAATGGTCGTGTTATTTCCAACAATAACCCATATCGCTTTGCCATTTGCATTCTTCCCATTCGCATCGAGATGCGCCATGCCGTTCAGGCAATAGATGTAGAGATTATCCTTCGTCCAAGCACCAACATCGCCGGAGTAAAAACCTGCATCAATAGCAACAGTATCGCCATCTGCAACGAGTGCCATCACCTTGCTTGGAGAGGTATATGTTCGCGTTGCACCCACCTGATAGGTCTTGCAATACGATTGGCATCCGAAGAGAATCATAAGGCTCAAAAGGGCAGTTCGTCTCATATTCTTGCTGATTACGGATTCATAATAAAGTCGGAATGTATTGTAAAGTACAAACTTACAGCAATTCGGCAACATTCTTTCGTGAAAGGCAGAAAAAAGTGTGTATATTCGTACTCAAGACTTTTCACAAAAACAATACTTTACACCTATGAAAACTCGTATTATCGTATTAAGTGCATTTTCTGCTATGCTTCTTTTAGCAAGCTGCGGAAAAAAAGAAGGCGGAATGGCTGAAGGCGCAAATGCCAAAGCTGATTCCATGAAGACCGCTTACAAGGCAATGTCAGCCGCTTGGGATGCAGGCAAGGCTGATGAAATGGATAAATATATCTCTGTAGATGCTAAAGATCATGACGTCATGCCTGGAATGCCGCAAGGTTTGGCTGGTCTCAAGGCTACGGTAAATATGATGCATCAGGCGCACCCTGATATGCACTCCAATATTGACTATATGGGGGTTGATGGCGATATGCTGACAGTCCGTTATACGGTCTCTGGTACAAACTCAGGACCGATGATGGGTATGCCTGCAACCAACAAGAAATTCTCAAACGTTTCGGGCATTGACATTGTCAAATGGTCAAACGGGAAGTTCGTTGAGCATTGGGGTAACTTCGATGCGATGAGCATGATGATGCAGCTCGGGATGATGCCACCGATGGGCGGCGGCGATCATAACATGGGCATGGAGCCACCTCCACCGCCTGCACCTGCACCAGCAGAGAAGAAAATGTAAGGTAAATGGATATTTACGCATAAACCGATACATTCACGTGTCGGTTTATGTGTAGTATATAGCCCCAATTATTTTACCAATGGACATTAAGCAGTTAGTTTACCAAAGCGGTGGATTTGATTGGG
>JBKJHR010000165.1:0-4281 GCA_046598695.1 Kapaibacterium sp. (SeqCode) | reverse complement strand
ATCACATCAGGCGATAGTCTTTTAATTGAGGGAATACAATCAACTTCGACGACATTTAATGTGCCAAGTACAAATTGGGAGACCATTGCAAAAATTAATGGCAGTATTGATGTTGAGACGAAGAAATTCCGTCTGCAAATTCCTTCAGCATATATTCATAACCACAGTCGCTTCCGTTTCAGACTTGCCGCAAAAAATGACGGAGCTATTTATGGTGCGCCGTTCGACGATCTTGATAATATCGTCATTGATAATCTTCAGATCGTCTCTCCCGTTATTGGCTCAAAGAAAGAGACCGACCTTGAAGTCCTCGGCGTTGATCTTGGTGTGAAAAGATGGACGCATATACCACGTGATGCACATTCGATCTATCCCCAAGTTAAAATTGCAAGCAACGGATTACAGGTAACGCAAGGTGTGTATCAAGTACGACTTATCATAAAAGATGCTCTCTCGAGAGAGGTTTATCATCGCACCAAATCGCTCGTTGCCCCTGCCGCGCATACCGATGTGTCACTTACAATGCCTGAGTGGATAATTGAAGGAAGTCAGGGTGGAGTATTCACATGCAAAATTTCCATCGAGCAAATGTTCTCTGATTATCATACTGCAAATGATACGAACATTTTCTTCCGTACACTTTTTATCGATGATGGATATGGGTATGATGACGGCGTACCTGATACCGTCGGTGCAATGACGGCAGCTGAGAGCAGTTGGTTCTATCATTACTTCACACCGATCAAAAGTGATTCGCTGCGCGCATTTGATTTTTACCATCTGACGCAGAACGGCAATACGAATTGGACGTTTACCTTCCGTGATCTCCTCGGCAATGTACTCTTCACCCGAACTGGAAATTACGATGTACAGCAAGTCGGCTGGCAACGCGCAACGCTTACGCCTGCTGTCTATCTTACTGATAGCAAAATATATGAGATACAATGCAACATGACACAAGGCTTTGGTCTTGGTGGTGATGCATCGCGCTCGCTCGTTTTAAAAACCGGAACGGCATCGAATCTCAACCCTATCTTTTTCCCCGTCTATGATTCACTCCTGACGTTATTCAAATCAAGTTCGTTTGGCGCGTATTATACACCTTCAACTGGGGCAACATTTAACGGCAGTGCCGGAGGCCCACCGCTTCCGATGATGCGCCTTGTCTTCGGAGGATCATCAACATATTTACCCGTTGAGCTTATAAGCTTCACCGCACAGAGAACTTCGCGAGGCGATGTAGCTGTGCGCTTCCAAACTGCAAAAGAAGAAAATGTTCATAGTTATGACGTAGAGCGTTTGATAGCAAACGAGTGGATAAATGCGTCGAATGTTTCTGCGAAAAATGTTGCATCAGGTGCTGAGTATTCTCTTGTGGATATTACTGCACCAAAGACAGTGACAACATATCGTCTCATTGAGAATGATCTTGACGGATCACATCATGTGATCGCTTCTGCGATGGTTGAAGCAATTGGTGAAGATAGCAAGACGGTATCATTGCACCCGAACCCTGCCTCGCATACGTTCACGATACAACTTGGATATCACTCCGAACCTGCGAATGTATCGGTCTTCAACGAATTGGGTATGGAAGTAATAAAGAGAGAATCAATTGTATCTCAAGAGATCGAGATCAATACGACACTACTACCAAATGGCGTATATTATGTTGAGACGGTGATCGGTGAGCAGAGGATGAGAGAGAAATTACTTATATCAAAATAAGTACGCGAAGCCGAAGCGGTGTATATCAGCAAGACCGGGACCTTGCAAGTTCAGCGCATAATCAAGCGTGAACTTCTTGAAGTTTACGCCAACGCCTGTCGAAAAACCTGCTAATCCTTGCCCCTGCGGTGTCTTGAGGTCTTGACGTTTTTGATTCTCATATCCGAAGCGAAGACGAAGCGGTTTGCTTAATACGAATTCAGCACCAATAGAGAAATCATTGAGCGCATAGAAAAATCCGCGTCCTTCGCGGTCTCGGCTCAGATGATGAAATGCCAAATGCAATGTAACTGGAAGGCGTTCTAACTTTTTCGATACACCAAATTGTAAGTTAAACGGGATAACTTCTTTGAGTCCATCATACGAAGAGATCTGAGAACCCATATTCAGCGCGGCAAGTCCGAAGGTCATCAATACTGATTTTAATTCGTAATACACACCAAGATCAGCGGCGATCCCAGACGAACTATAATTCTGCGTTGAGCCGCCCGATACAAGCGATGACGAAATATACTTCACACCGACACCAAAGCTGATGGGTTGATCGGGAATAGCCGTCGCATACGCCAAAGTGATTGCGAGACCTCCTGAAGAAAAACTGCTTGTCGGCAAACCTTGATTATCACGTCCATCGAACGAACCGCCCATATATTGCACGGCAATGCCGAACGAACCGACGTTGCTATCACCGGGGATGCGTCCGCCATAGGAAAGATACCCCTCGGTCAATCCTGCGGGTAAGGATGTATAGCCAACGGAGAGCGGTGTGCCGAGGAAGCTCGAATCTTTCGGCTCTACGGAAACGATACATGCGGGATTGCTGAAGATCGTATTCGGATCGTTCTGTATCGCAACGAATGAATTGCCGAGTGCCGCCGCGCGCGGATTTACCGTAACTTCGATAAATTGGAAATCATGCGCTCTGCCGGATGTAATATCCGTCTGTGCGAAAAGCGGCATTGCCGCAAAAAAGAACGATGCCAGCACGAAGCTGCGGAAGAGTGATAGGCTCATGTCGTATGATCTCGTGAAAAACCTTGCTGTTAGACTACACATTCTTTACGAAGCGAGTTCACAGATGTTAGGGCAAATTTTGGGTGCTTTTATTATAAACCAACCCGTCTGAAGATCAGATCAACGTTCTTCGTTGCCGCTTTGTAATCAAAGGCTTCATCGAGTTGCTCTGCGGTGATGCGGCTTGCAACCTCAGGATCGGCTTCGAGCAACGAGCGGAACGTGATGTGCGGATCTTTCTGCTCGGCGGCAAGCTCCCAGACTTTCATCGCATTGCGCTGAACGATGGAATATGATTCTTCGCGCGATAGACCACCTTTGGCAAGCACGAGAAGAACAGGCTGCGAGAAGACAAGCCCGCGAGTAAGCTCAAGGTTGCGCTTCATCGCTTCGGGATAGACATACATTGTCTCGATGGTTTTCGTCATCAGCGAAAACATATAGTCAAGGGTGATCGTCGCATCGGGACCCATGACGCGCTCAGTGGATGAATGGCTGATGTCACGTTCATGCCAGAGCGCAACGTTCTCCATTGCCGTTGCAGCATACCCTCTGAGCAACCGCGCAAGACCTGTGACGCGCTCCATCGTGATCGGGTTGCGCTTATGCGGCATTGCCGATGAGCCTTTCTGTCCCTTTGAGAAAAACTCTTCCGCTTCGCGAACTTCTGTGCGCTGAAGATGACGCAATTCAACAGAAATTTTTTCTAACGTCGCACCGACAAGTGCTATCGTCGTGAAGAACTCTGCATGTCTATCGCGTTGGATGATCTGCGTAGAAACAGGTGCGGGCTTCAAGCCGAGATGTTCGCAGACGTACTCTTCGACGCTTGGGTCAATATGCTCGAACGTACCGACGGCGCCAGAAATTTTCCCGACAGAGATCGTCTCCACTGCGCGAAGCATTCTCTCTTTTGCGCGGAGCATTTCAGCATAGAACAGTGCAAGTTTTAATCCGAAGGTCATCGGCTCGGCATGGATGCCATGTGTTCTGCCGATGCAGGGAGTGTATTTATATTCGTTGGCGCGTTTGCCAAGTGCGGCGATGAGGGCATCAATATCTTTGAGCAGGAGTTCGCCCGCTTGCTTGCATTGCACGCTGAATGCCGTATCAACGACATCGCTTGAGGTCATGCCGAGATGGATAAAGCGCGAATCCGCGCCGACATATTCGGCGACGTTCGTCAAGAAGGCGATCACGTCATGCTTCGTCGTCTCTTCGATCTCGAGCACACGAGCCGTATCAAACTGCGCACGTTCGCGGATGCCTTTGGTGACGCCCTTCGGCAAGATGCCGAGCGTTTCCTGCTGCTCACAGGCAAGCAGCTCGATCTCCAGCCAGATCTTGAAGCGGTTCTCGTCAGTCCAAATAGCGCCCATTTCGGGCTTGGTATAGCGTGCGATCATGAAGTACGTCCCAGAATTAGAAAGCGTTCAAAACACGGTAGTAGGTGAGAGGGTTTAGGGGGAAACAAAATTGATGATTTAGGGTTAAAATGAGAAGTATAATGAAAAACATTCTAATAATAGTTTTTTGCAA
>JBKJHR010000195.1:0-11179 GCA_046598695.1 Kapaibacterium sp. (SeqCode) | reverse complement strand
GAGAAGTATTTCGGCGATTGGAAACAAGGGGCACGTTATCGCCCAACATATCCTGCTTTGGAAGATACACATGGGATGAATTTCTCATTGATTGACCGTCCAGGCTCCGTTCAATCTACCATCAGACTGCAGCGTTTGGCATTGAGCTTGAACGATCCTGATTTCGATAAGGCGAGCTTTCTTGATGCTATTTTCTCAGGAAATGGTTTGATTGGTTTCCAGAACCGTCTCTTCCAAAATATCCGCGAAAAACACGGTTATACATATACTCCTGGTGGGGCAATGACATCATCTCTTGATCGCGGGGTAATGGTCGCAGTCGCAGAGGTTCGCAATTCAGTTACTGATTCAGCATTAGATCAAATGTTGTATGAGTATCGCCGCCTTGCAACCGAAGAAGTATCTGCCTCAGACCTAGCATTTGCTAAAGGACTTGTAACGGGCAAATTCCTGATGGATCTTGCGGATCCGCAAGGGACAGGCGCGAAGGCTCTCAATATCATACAGTATGGCTTGCCAAAGGATTATTATTCGACATATCCTACGCGAGTGCAGAACTATACTGCGGCCGAACTTCGTAAGACAGGTGAGCGTGTTTTCTCGCCGAATGACCTTCACGTTATCGTCACGGGAACAGCCGGACAGATCATGCAGAAGCTCGAACGCTTCGGTAAATTTAAGACCTATGATCTTGACTTAAAGCCAGTCAAGGTTCAGTTGACACTCAAGTCTTCGCCAATGACGCTTGACCAACTCATTGAAAAGATGAATATAGCGTTAAATAAGACTGCAAAGGAAAAAATAACATCTGTCGAAATGAAATCCACGATGGATTTGGATATGCAGACACAGAAGCTCTCAGGTTCATTCACTGAAATCTCAGAGCCAGGCGGCAGACGCTATGAGCGGTTAGCACTTTCAGGCGGTCTTCCCCTAATCGAACGAAAATCGGATGGGTCAAAGATCAACGAATTCCAGCAAGGGCAACTTTCACGTGGATTACAGGGATCGGAATTGGCTGATGAATTATCGCTCAATCTCTTCAATAAGGAATTCAAGTTAAAAGATGCTGCTATCACGACTAAACTCATCGGTATGGCTGAAGGAAAATCAGGAGAGACATACGTACTTGAAGTTGCAATGGGCAATGCCACAAAAGAGAAGTGGTATATTGACGCGAAGAATTTCTACGTCGTCAGAAAAGAACAACCTTCTTCACAAGGAGATGTGAATATAGACTATTCAGATTTCAAAATGGTTGAAGGTATTCCATTTGCTTTTAAGCGAGTATTATCGGGTGCCGCTGATATGACGATCATTACCTCAGAAATCAAGCTCAACGGGAAGAATGATCCCAAGCTCTTCGAGGCGAACTAAGGTAATTTCTCTGTAATTTTATCTAAGGGAGACAGTGTTTCAACATTGTCTCCCTTTTTGTATTAACCAATAGAATGAAATTATGAGAAAAATCGTAGTCCAGTGTTTTGTCTTGATTATATGTACTCTTCCACTTCAGTTTGTCGGGTGCGCTGGTGGTGTGAATCTTTATTCTCCTGCTGACGACATAAAGCTCGGCGAACAGGTAAAAGCTGAGATTGCGAAGAATCCACAGAAGTATCCTGTGCTCAATAACGAGTCCGTGCGTAGCTATGTGCAGGGCGTAGTCAACCGCGTCAAATCATCTTCAGTTTACAAGCACCCGGAATTTAAAAACGTCGTGACGATCATCAATGATGATAAGACGGTAAATGCGTTTTGCATCCCCGGTGGCTCTATCTATGTTTATACCGGGCTTCTCAAGTATGTGCAGAATGAAGCCGAGCTTGCCGGAATTTTAGGGCATGAGATTACCCACGCCGATCATCGTCACAGCACACAGCAGATGACGAAACAATATGGCACACAGGTGCTTGCGGGGATTCTTCTCGGTAATAGTACATCTGCCGCTGCGCAGATTGCTGCCGGTGTTGCAAATAATCTTGTGATGCTCAAGTTCAGCAGAGATGATGAGTCTGATGCAGATAAAACCTCTTTTTATGCATTAAATGCGTTATCGGGACGACCATGGTACCCTGCTGGAATACAGTATTTTATGGTAAAAACTCTTCAACAGGGTGGAAAGACCAGTTCGCTTGAAAAGCTATTCATGTCTCACCCGCCATCAGAAGATCGCCTGATCGCAGTTCAAGGATTTACGAAAAAAGAGGGCTTGTTGAGTCCAACGGAAGCAAACCTCAATGAAAATGGTTATGCAAACTTTCGTCGCTCTCTGCCGTAACTTTTGGTCGCGCCAAGTGTTTTTGTAACAGGAGAGGCACTTGGCGTGTCATATATTATATGAGGATCCGGTTGTTCTGTTATGTATTGTGCGCATTCTTTCTTCTCGGTACCAGAGCAGAGGGGCAGATACGCATTGCCACAAACATAGATACTGTTGTTTTCTCAAACGTAAAGCTTGGTTACTCACGCGATGCGATCGTAGATGTTCAGAACATCTCAGCTTTTAATGTGGTTATCAAAAGCGTTACCATCACGACGCAGAATGCCTATCCGAATGAGTTTTCTATCATTAGTCCTATCCCGACCACATTTACACTTATCCCGACAGAACACCGTAACATTCTCTTGCGATTGAAGCCCCAAGAAGATAATGTACGTAATGCACTTTTAACAATTGTCACAGATGAAGGCACAAAGGAAGTGCAGCTTATAGGTCTCGTAACTAATAGTCAACCTGACGTTATTACAGTCCCCAAAGTGATAGATTTTGGTGCGCATGTCTTTGGAGACATTGTTGATACTACATATTATATCATCGGGGCTGGAGTTGATAGTGCAACAATTTCAGGATTCAATATAGCAAATGACAACGCTGGAATATATTTTCAGGCGTACCCAAAGGACCCGACCATCACATTCCCGTATTTACTTGGACCGAATGATACGCTTGTCATGACAGCTCATTACGAGTCCACTATACCACTCGGTGATCGAACAGGTCATGCTGATGCCTATGGAGATGTGACACTTGGCACAAGATGTGACTTTCTGGCGCTTGTTGCGATGCCGGAAGGGAAATTTACACAAGATATTGTAGATATTGGTCTCGTGCCGATCGGGACCATTATTGATACGGCAGTCTATCTCAAGAGCACTGCGAATATCCCATTGAACGTACAAAGCTTCCTACCGATGATTGCATTCCAACCATCGTATCCAAGCACCCCAAATGTGATCAAAGGTGGTGATTCTATTCGTATTCCTGTACGATTTGCTGCCACTGCTAATGGGAAATACGAAGAGGCGCTTGGCATATTTGCTAAAGAGACTGCATCGGGCGGGAAGTATAGACAGGTGTTGATGAGAGCATATGTTGCTCCTATCGTCATACAATCAACACATAACAACTCTATAGACATTTCATGTGGTATTGATAGTACCTATACTGAGCATTTTGTTATTCGTGATACAGGAAATTCCTCGATTCTCATCTCTAAGATTTTGATCGCAGACAGTAGTTTTTCTACCGTATTGTCGGGAGGCCTTCCTCGCACGTTGAATCCAGGTGAGTCACTTGATTTCGATTTGCTCTATCATCATCAAGGTGGGGCATCCGGAGTTTCCACAGCAATTATTGAGTATCTAACCAGTGATTATACCATCCTTCGGGATACTATAGAGTTTATTTCACATCAGGATTCTCTCCCATTTACGATGGAGTTACATCGCTCAACTCTTGATACAAATAACGATATAGTCGAAGTCTATTTTGATCAGAGAATCAATAGTTTTGATTTGAAAACAATCCATCTTCTTGCTTCTGTTGCCTCAAAGGATGTAGCAGACATTGTGGAAGTGATACCTTCATCAACAGCTATTACTTTGAATATAGTAAGAGGTGCAGATGAAAATATGAATGTTGATGTGATTTTCAACTCCTCGTTAAAGCTCTCACAGAGAGAAAGAGTGTTTACTTTCCCATTGAAGTACTATCTTTCAAAATATAGTAAGGGTTCCTTTTCACTTACGACAAGTATTCTCGGAAATGATGGGTGTTTTGTGCCGTATTCTCAAAGTATAGAAATCGCTCCACACTTTGGCTGCGGTGATGCATATTTTCGTGGGTTGATGAATGGACAGCCATTAATTCTAAATATAATTGTACCATCAGTGATACACAGTGCTCATGTTACCGCTTTCATTGAGACTTCTGCTATATCTGATGCTGAGATAGAACTGATTGATATTCTCGGGGCAACCGTTGGAAATACAATGCACGTGCAATTATCAAAAGGTATTGAGGAGATCCCATTAGATGTATCAGTATTGCGAGGGGGGACATATTTTCTTCGCCTGAAAGCCACTGATTTATTTGGTAGAAAACAGATCGTTACGAGACGATTCGTGATGCAAAGATAGTGTCAAACGACCTACTAACAAGAACAGAACTTCGACTAAATGCCTTGCGTGAGCGTGATATGCTCACTGTTGAGGTTAGAGATGCTTACTCGAAACTGATCGAAGAGAGAGCTCTGAATTACATTTCTGAGTTACCAAGCGGAAGCATCCACTGCTATCTTTCCTTCCGGAGTGAAGTTCAAACGCAATCGTTGATAGAAAAGCTGTTTGGAGGTGAGAGGGAGGTCATCACTCCTTATGTGAAAGATGGTTTGATGCACCACTCAATTCTGCGAGAGCTAACTTTCACTATTGGAGAGTACGGAATTCCAGAACCAGCTAATAAGGAGCCTGCCGACCTTGCTACGATGCAAGCTGTTGTCGTCCCTCTAGTCGCATTTGATGGCTATGGACATCGTCTAGGTTATGGAAAAGGATACTATGATAAATTTCTTTCAACTATTTCACCCAATGTGAAGAAAATCGGACTTGCATTTAGTATTCAAGAAATAGAGAAAATCCCGAATCAAGCACATGATATTCGTTTGGACTACATCGTAACTGAGCAGGGTATGATTCAAGCGTCAGACGAATCGGTTTAGTGTGCTTCAAACCATGTTTTCCCGATCCCTGCATCTACTTCTATCACTACATCCATTGGCATTGCCGTCCTCATCTTGTTAACGACAAGTTCTTTCATCACTTCTTCTTCACCAGGGAAAATATCAAAAACAAGCTCATCATGCACCTGCATGATCATGAGTGACTGTACTTTTAGCT
This sequence comes from Kapaibacterium sp. (SeqCode), assembly GCA_046598695.1. Classification (GTDB taxonomy): domain Bacteria; phylum Bacteroidota; class Ignavibacteria; order Palsa-1295; family Palsa-1295; genus JBKJHR01. The sequence continues at coordinate 6,001 of JBKJHR010000195.1, read as the reverse complement.
TTTCAAGTTCGCGCTGAATGTTGATCATTGCGATCTTTAGCATTTCCGCAGCAGTACCTTGTATCGGCATATTTATTGCGGCACGCTCATCAGCGGCGCGAATTGTTTGATTCGAGTTATTAATATTAACCATATAGCGACGTCGACCAAGTAATGTCTCTACATAGCCATTCTTATGCGCAAACTCGATTGTTGAATCTATATATTCTTTGATAGAAGGGAATGCCATGAAGTACTTCTTAATGATCTCTGCTCCTTCTTTCTGTGGTATGCCAAGGCGAGAGGAGAGTCCATAAGCTCCAATTCCATACATGATACCATAATTCACTTCTTTTGCCTTGCGGCGCATATCACGAGTAACTTCTTCTTTTGATACTCCAAAAACTGCCGCCGCAGTATTGGTATGAATGTCCTCATTGTTCTTGAAGGAGTTAAGTAAATTCTGATCTTTAGTGACATGGGCAATAATACGCAATTCGATCTGTGAATAATCGGCAGAAAGAATCTGTCCATTTTCAAAGCGAGAAACGAATGCCTTCCGAAGCCCACGACCCATGTCAGTGCGTATCGGGATATTCTGCAAGTTCGGGTCATTTGAGGAGAGTCGACCCGTCGCTGCAACAGCTTGATTGTAACTCGTGTGAATGAGCCCTGTTCTCTTATTAACAAGGAGAGGAAGTGCATCAACATAAGTGCTGCGGAGCTTTTGATATTGACGATAATTCAGAATTTCTTCAGCGATCGGATGTTGCGCCTTTAATTGCTCAAGCACCTGCGCATCGGTGGAATATCCAGTCTTTGTCTTCTTGATCGGCTGAAGCATCAATTTATTAAAAAGAATATCCGATAATTGCTTCGGTGAATCAATCAAGAATTCTTTGCCAGCGTATTCATAGATCTTGAGGCAGACTTTCCGCGCTTCTTCTTCCATTTCAATACTCACACGACCGAGCATTTCTGAATCTATCCTCACTCCATTGGACTCTACTTCTGTTAATGTCTCAATGAGTGGAAATTCAACTTCAGCGCACAGCTTCACAAGATCTTCTTTTTCAATATCCCTCTGCAATGCCTGCTTTAATTGAAAAGTAATATCAGCATCCTCAGCGCCATATTCAGCGAGTGTGTCGGTATCTAGGCTAGACATGATCTCATGGGATGTATCTTTTTTCAATTTTCCAGCAAGTGCTGTAAGTGGGATGGGACGATAACCAAGATATTTCTCTGAGAGATCATCCATCGAGAGTCCGCCATCATTCTGTAGGAGTGAGGCGGCGATCATGGTGTCAAATGATGCAGGACGCGCTGTGATCTCGTACTTCTTGAGGACTAGCATATCATATTTAATATTTTGCCCAACTTTCTTCTTATTCGTATCCTCAAGCACTGACTTCAATATGGCAAGAATCTGGTGAACATCAAGCCCAGTATTGATTGCATTCTTTGTCGTTGAGGCACTCGGAGCAGATGAGAAAAGCGTCTGCGCATCCTGTTCCTCGCCTTGTAAGCGAATTGGAATGTAGTAAGCTTCACCAACCTTCCAGCTAAAAGAAATACCGATAATTTCTGCTTCCATTGCTCTTGAAGATGTCGTTTCAAGATCAAAACAGAATTCTTCAACTTTGTCGAGCTTCTTTGCAAGTGCAAAGACTTCTGTTAAAGTATAGACAGTATGATACATATGCTCTTTAGAGGCAATATCAACAGTCTCGGTAGTCTCTATAGTATCAACAAGCGGTGCATAATCCTTGGCAGGCTTATAAGCAATTGTCTCACCATTTGAAAACATCTTCTCTTCTGCCTTTAACTTTGCAAGAAGCGATTTGAAATTCAGATCACGAAACATTGTTTCGAGTGTTGCGAAATCAGGAGAAAAAGAATACTCCAAATCGCTTATTGTTTTATCAAGTGGTACCTCAATGTTTATTCTTGCCAATTCTTGAGAGAGATATGCCTTGTCTTTTTCCGAGACAAGTTTATCTTTGAGCCCCTTCTTGGTGATCTTCTCAATGTTCTCATATATTCCGTCGAGCGAGCCATATTCAACCAATAATGGGGCGGCGGTTTTTTCGCCTACGCCTCGAACACCGGGGATATTATCACTGGAATCTCCAATAAGAGCGAGGTAATCAACAAATTGTGTTGGGAGAAGTCCGTATTTCGTTTTGACCCCTTCAATATCAAGTTCTTCCATCGGATTTGGGTCACGTGACGGACGAAGAATGGTAATATGGTCAGAAACCAGTTGACTAAAATCTTTGTCGGGAGTGATAATATGCGTATCTATATTTTGTGCCTCGGCTTGCCGCGCAAGGGTGCCGATAATATCATCAGCTTCGAATCCAGGAAGTTCAAGCTGCGAAATATTATATGCCCTGACAACGTCCTTAATGATCTTGATCTGAGGCCGCATATCTTCGGGCATAGCCTCACGTGTTGCTTTGTATTCTGTATAAAGTGTATGGCGGAACGTTGGTGCAGATGTATCAAAACAGACTGCTGCATACTTTGGCTTATGCGTTTCGAGAAATTGTAAGAGGGCATTTACAAAACCGAATACAGCACTCGTATTCTCACCTTTTGCATTGGTGAGGGGGCGTGAGATAAATGCAAAATACGAGCGGTAGGCAAGAGCCATACCGTCAATGAGCACTAAAAGCGGGCGTTCTTCTTTTTTTGACATTTCGTTCGTCTTTGATGTTTTACTGGTACTACTCAACTGATTCAGCGCGAAAATAACGCCACAAATGTACAAAGTCTATTGCGATTTCGATGCAACGGTTACGGTCAATGATATATGGGATGTTCTCTTTCGTAACTTCGGAAAACCCGAAGCCACTGCCATTTGGCAACGATTTAATACTGGTGAACTCACTGCAGCCGATTGTATACGATTTGCCTGTTCGACTGTCACTAATGCTGATGTGGCAGTAGCATTAGCGTTGTTTGAATCTCAACCTCTTCGTGCCGGATTTATAGAATTCGAGCAATTCTGTCGTGATAACAGCGTTGATGTGCGAATCGTCAGTGACGGATTCTCTGCTTATATACGTCCCATACTCGCTAAACATGGTTTGGATATACCGTATCATACGAATGACATAGAATTTCAATCTGACGGCTCTCTTTCTGTCGAATTCCGCAATGCCCGAGAGTCATGTAGAAGGTGCGGAGCATGTAAATGTGCAGCGATCATGGAGAGTTCATCTGATGCGGATACGATCGTCTATATTGGTGACGGATATTCCGATGTTTGTCCAGTGGAAATTGCTGATGTCGTTTTCGCTCGTGATATGCTAAGTAAGCACTGCGATAAGCATAGCATTTCTCATCACCAATTCGAGGATTTCTTTCAGATCAAAGAACGACTGGAAAAGTATATGAAAGACCGACCGAAATATAAAAAAGACCGCGCAGTCAAAGCAAGAAAAAATCTTTATACTATCGAATAGCAAATACGTGTATATACGACCAGATATATTTCATAAATTTCCCGAACTCATCGCAGCGCAAAGCACCAGAGAAAACGGTGTTTCGCCATATCCATACGGGCTTAACTTGTCAAGTCATGTTGGTGATTCTGTTGCAAACGTTATAGAAAATAGACGACTATTCTATGAGAGGATTGGTGTGCCAACTGGAAGTAAATTTGTCTATCAAAACCAAGTTCATTCTGCGAATATCCATCTTGTCAGTGGCGATGAAGATATAGTCAAGGAATCTGATGCGCTTATCACGGAAGCAGTAAATGTTGTCCTTGCAGTGAGTATCGCCGATTGTACACCTATTCTCGTCTATGAGCCAGAGAGAAAGCTCATTGCTGCTATTCATGCAGGCTGGCGAGGAACAGAGCAACTTATCACATTCTCAACGATAAAAAACATGATTGCCCTCGGAGCCAAGCCAGAAAAGATGTATGCTTTTATCGGCGCGAGTGCATCGGTGGAAAATTATGAGGTCGGTGAGGAAGTGGCGACGCTCTTCGAGAAGGTATACTACGAAGAAAAGCCGAACGGAAAATGTATGCTTGATATTAAGAAAGCAAACCGTGATCAGTTACTGATCTCAGGCGTACCTTTGGAGCAAATAGAGATCTCTCCAAGATGCACGATCTACGATCTTCGTCTTCATTCCTATCGAAGAGATAGAAAGGAATCAGGAAGAATGTTCGCAGTGATCGGGCGACTTAGTTAGGACGCATAACGACTGGCGTTGTTGGATAGGCACTGGTCTTTTTCTTACGAGCTTCGAGTTCGGGTATCAAGACCTTATCGGGTCCAATAAGTGTAGCGGGTACTTTTGCTCCAAATGAAAAGAATCCGCCACCACCAGCTCCAGGTAAGCCAACATCAATTGTTGTGCGCTCTTTCGAGGTGATCAATTCACGAAGATCACGGGCGGTAGGAAAGCTAATCTCTATACCACGAATAAGCTCTTCATTCCCTGTTTTGCCATTGATTCGATAGACAAGTGCAGGTATAATAGATTTTTCTCCAGCTATCATATCTTCAATATTTCCCATGCCATCTGTAAAGAGAAGCGTTGGGCGTTTGGTCGAGCGAACAATGAACGCGAAATCATAGCCATTATCTTTTGCCCTTTTCAAAAGGTCTTTCTTCATGTCGGCGTATTTCACTGCCTTAGAATCTATCAACTCTACGATTCCCGGACCAGCTGTCGTCGAGCCACCTGCCTGTCTTGCATGACCATTTGGCTCGGCAATCTCCTTTGTTGGAGTGCGAGTCATGTACATGGTCTTCAAGATTCCCTTATCAATGAGAAGCATATCCTTTGGGACTACACCCTCTTCGTCAATGCTATATGTGCCGAGATACGGAAGCTTGCCCGTTGATTTCAACAGAGGATTATCACGTAAGCTCATCGTAACTGGGAGAACTCTCGTACCCATCTTCTTCTGAAAACTGGCTCCTTTATTACCGAAGGAGATAAAAACACTACCACCAAGAATATCTTCGCGTTGTGCAGATAGTTTTGATATTACTTGATCGGAAATGAGATCACGAGCAGCATCATCTTCAAAAAGGACAGGACCAGTATATTCCTTGTCATCGTATTTCTTAGCACGAATCAGGGCTGTCAGATCCTGAGCCATTTTCTCAACCTGTGCCTTGCGGCTTGCAATGTTCAGCCCATCAGGATGTGTGCTGTTCGCCGAGAATGATAAGCCTAGAGGCTCACCGTCGTCAATCGCTTGAGCTGTTGCTTGCACGATCAATTCGCAGTTCAGAACAGGCTTACGATAGACCGTGCCTTCAGAGCTTCGGAAGAATTGATAATTGTTGGTATAACTAAGTGCGACAGAGCAGTTTTGAATATCAGGATATTTCAAGAAAATGGCAGAAAGCTCGCGAAGAGAGTTCTCAAGCTCTGCTTTATTGATCGCAATGTCTTTTGGTGCTTCGATGACGTTCGCCACAGGAGCCTTTGCAAAATCTGGCAGATTCTTATCTTCATCGGAGAGTTGTTTTCTCTCTAAAGCTGCCTTTTTCTTTGTTATTGTCTCATTTGCATCTTTGAAGAGTGCATCCGTTGCAAGCCAAAAGCCTCGGCGAATAACGTCATAATCATCATCAAGAGGCAGTGTCATATCAAGCTGAGGTCCACCACCAAAGAGACCGCCACCACCATCAGAGAAGTTCTCATCGTTCAGCTTATAGTCACCAACGAGAAGACGAAGATTCAGGGAGCGATTCTTGCTATCGGCTGATCGTGTTATTGCGCCAAACGATGCTGCAATATCAAGGCGAAAGTTATCACTGACAGTATATGCGATAAAGAACGGGTCGATGAGATCCCGGAGTTTCATCTGCGTTCTTGAACGTTCAAGTTCATCCGTCATTGCACGGTCGATAGTAGAAATCGCCTTATCGCTCAGTCGTTGACCGAACGATACGCTACTTACCAGAAGGATGAAACAAAATGCTTTGAATGATCTTGACATAGTCATTATAAAATTATGTTTGTGCATGAAGAATAAATT
>JBKJHR010000093.1:0-14123 GCA_046598695.1 Kapaibacterium sp. (SeqCode) | reverse complement strand
TTTACCAAGCGAGTAAAGTCAGGAGTGTTCTTGATAAGGTGATCGGCAGGAAGCACAACCATGACGGCATCGCCACCATATCGTTGACGCAGAATATGTGCGGCAAGTGCTATGCATGGCGCGGTATTGCGACCAATAGGCTCAGCAATGATATTCTCTTTTGGTATTTCAGGTGATTGCTCAGCAAGCGCAGCGGCATGATGTTCGCTCGTAATGATAAGCGTATCTTCCGGTGCGGAAAATTCTTTGACGCGAGTAAGCGTCATCTCAAGAAGTGAGAAGTCCTTGTCAACAACGCGCAGTAATTGTTTCGGGCGCTTTTGTCTGCTCTCAGGCCAAAAGCGAGTCCCGACACCACCTGCAATAATAACCGGACAAATTTTCATATAAAAAATTATTCTTCTAAACGCGGGACCCGCGCTGTGATGTTCGTTAATACTTCGTATGGTATCGTACCAATCGTCTTGGCAAGATGCCACGCATCAAGTGAGTAATCATGCGTCGAAAGAAGCGTCACTTCCTCCCCAATACGAACGGCATCTTCTCCCGTTTCAACCATGATCTGATCCATACAGATCGTCCCGCGAACGGGATATTTTTCTCCGTCAATGATAACGTTTGTCTTGTTCGTTAATAGCCGAGAATACCCATCACCATAGCCAGCCGCAATCGTTGCAATAGATGTATCACCTTCTGCACGCCAGCGATGATTATAGCTTACGCCTTCCCCCATCGCTATTCTCTTCGTAAAGCCGACTGAGCTTACAAGTTCAAGCACAGGCTGAAGCTCCGAACGTACCTTCTCATGCAATTCAAATGACGGGGCATAACCGTAGAGCATGATCCCCGGTCTGACCATATCAAGCGCGCTTGCCATAGGCTCCTGCAAAACGGCACCGGAGTTCGCGGCATGTGCAATGGGAACGGTGATCCCACTCGATCGAATGCTCTGCACAACTTCAACAAAAGATCTCAACTGTTCCTGAAAGAAGGAAGAGGCAATTTCATCGCTCGTTGCGAAATGGGTCGAAATACCGATAAATTCTATCTCGTTTGGGTGAGCAGCAATATCACACGCAAACGCCAAAGCATTCTCAGGCTCAACTCCTATGCGACGCATGCCAGTATCAACCTTCAGATGGACCTTCGCTTTCTTGCCAAGTGCTGATGCACGGCGGATAATAATATCAAGTAAGTTCTTTTGGCAAAGAGTAAATTCGAGGTCATGGGCGATGAAGGCATCGACCTCATCTTCGAGGACAGACGTCAGCACAAGGATAGGTAGTGCCGTCAACTTCCGCAAAGCAACTCCTTCTTCTTCGGTAGCAACTCCGAAATACCCAACTTCTCCGCTCCGCTCTGCCGCCCCAGCAATGATCTCCAGCCCATGCCCATAGGCATTCGCTTTGACAACTGCCATGATCTTAGGCGCAGTGCCAATTCGCTTGCGGACGAAGCGAAGGTTCGAGAGAAAATGATCTGTGTAGATGCGGGCTCTGGTGGGTCGCACGTATCGTTGTTTCGGGTAAAAAATAAAATGCGTGCGTACAACAATTCAGCAAACGAGAAGGTTATCGGGAAAAAAGCAAAAAAGCCCGGGAGGACTTCCCAAGCTTCTTGTACCACCGCTTCGCAAAGCGGCATCTATTTCCCTTATTTCTACTACAAAATTACGGAAGGTGTATAGCAAAGTTTCGCCGTCGCATTATGGCAGTATTATCATTCATGCCGATCAATATGTGCTTTGGCATTCCGCAGTGCCTCGTTGATCTTATCATTGCGCTCAGATGTTCGTGCACCGATCTCCATCACTTTCTCAAAAGCACTCATCGCATCAATGCGCTTTCCTTCTACTAAAAAGAATTCACCGACACGATCATAAATAATGATCTTATTCGCTTCAATCTCAATGTTCGACTCAACGATAGCGAATGCCCGTTCATAATTTCTTTGCTTCAAATAATGCAAAATAAGATTCGTAATGATCTCGGGATTGTGTGGGTCAAGTGTCAATGCTTTCTCCCAAAACTTCGCGGCTGACGCATACTCCTGCATCATCGAAAGCAATGCTGCTTGTTGTGCTAAGCGCTCAGGTGGCTCGTCTGGGACGTTCGTTGTATCTGGAGCTGCTGTATTTAAGGTCGTCCCAAAGCTTGATCTATTGCGTTCAATGATCTCTCGCACAGGGTCAACTCGTACTGAGGATTTACCGCTTTGCATTGCCGAAATGAAAGCAACACTGATCGCCACTACGATCAAGATCAAAACAAAATAAAACTTACCACGAGAAAATTTCTTTACCTCAATTACTTCTCTGGGTTTTTCTTCTCGTTGCTCTTCGGCAAAGCCATCATCGCCCCACCGTTTGCGGAGGCGTTCAATGTTTTCTTGCGAAAGTGTATCTTGTAAGCTAAGAAGGCGGAGATATTCTTCACGGGTATCTTCCTCGAATAAAACTTCCTTTGCACGATTGAGGTCTTGCATCATCCTCGATGCGTTCTCATCCTCAAAGTTCGCATCGGGGTGCCACCGTTTGGCTAAACGGCGATACGCTTCTCTTATCTCTTCTTCAGAAGCCGATCGCGCAATGCCGAGAATGGAATAATAATCTTTCAACGTTGAAAAATAAAGCGGGAGGTAGGTTTAACTTGTAGATTGAACAACGCTCTTGTTTGCCGTATCTTAAAGTTCTTTGGAAGATCAAGAATTCTTCGCCACATTCATGCGAGCTGTTGCCGCATCAAGCTCAGCATGAAATATATCGCTCGTATAGCCTTCCTCATGGTCTGAGTAACGCTGACGAAGACGAGCGATCTGCACTTCAGCTTCTTGGATGTTGATCTCCTTCGAGTCTTCGATCGTATCAGCAAGAATAGAGCCGATATTATCGTGCAACTCCAAAAACCCGCCAGATACATAGAAGTGCTGTTCACCACCTGTCGTCTCTTTGAAGCTTAGCATTCCGGGCTGTAATTTGCTCACGATCGGTGCGTGATTAAATAACACCTGAAATGCCCCAAGGACACCAGGAGCCTTAAATGAGTCAACCGTCCCCGTGTAGACGACCTTCTGTGGGGTAATGATCTTCAGTTCAATAGTTTTTGCCATAGTGCGCGTGAAAACACGTCCAAAGGAAATTTAGTGTCATTCTAGGGTAGTGCTATTGTGTCAGTATGAAATCTCGGAGATCTTTCAATTCCTTCTGCATTCTTTCATAATCGTCTTGTGATTCGAGCTGCTTTTCCTTTTCTCCGATAGTCTTCCAATCATAATTATTGAACCCCTCCCCTTTTTCATAGCTCTGATTCTCTACTTTGATTGTCTGCGAAGCATAAATGACAACATTCTGTTTATTTGAAATAACATTGAATATTGTTTTGACGGGTATAGCCATTCCAAATATACCAACATTTTTATCGCCTTCCGTTATTAAGCCATAATCGTTTGAGGATAAAATACTCTGACCTTTCATACCAGACCAAGCTGCAATGCCGTCTAAGACCTTTTTCTTATCTATAGATTGTATTTGGATTTCAGGTTTGCCAGATGTCGTAGCCAATTTACCCGTAAAGCATCCTGCAAAACAAAAGAACAAGACAAAAACAAGGAAATATTTATGCATCGTTTTGAATGAAAAAGATTTGATATAAAATCTCATCCGATTTAAAATAATTCCTTATGTCGAAAACAATCAACGATATGATCATTCACCATTCCCGTCGCCTGCATGTGAGCATATATGATCGTTGAACCGACAAACTTGAAACCACGCTTAATGAGGTCTTTGCTCATCGTATCGGATATTGGTGTTCTCGGAAGAATATCTTTCAGCGTTCTTAATTGATTTACTATTTGCTTCCCATCCGTGAATTGCCAAATGTATGTATCAAAGCTCCCGAATTCTTCTTGCACTTTCAGGAATGCCTGCGCATTCGTCACAGCCGAATTAACCTTTAATTTATTGCGGATGATACCTGTATCTTGCAGAAGTTCTTCGATCTTTGCTTGATCGAAACGTGCGACTATTTCAGGATCAAAATCAGCAAAAGCTTTTCTATATCCTTCACGGCGTTTCAGAATCGTGAGCCACGAAAGACCGGCTTGCGCACCTTCCAAGATGAGAAACTCGAAGAGCTTCCTGTCATCATGCACAGGCACTCCCCATTCATGATCGTGGTAGTCAATGTAGATCGGGTCGGAAAGGCACCAGCCGCAGCGTGTGATATCCATAGTATTAACAAAAATCAAGTTTTAAGTTTCTGATTATTTCATTCTCGTTTAAGAGCAAAATTTTAGAAAATTTTCCTGCCGTTAGCTGTTTTGCTTCCGCCCCAAACACACCCCAATACAATGATCTTGCGACAATGCGAAGAGACAACAATATATACTCTCTAACAACGCGAGTAAAGTTTTGTCTTTCGGATTCTTCAATCACTATACTGTCTCTTGGAGATTCGTATTTCAACTTTATATGCCAATCAGGTATTGTGTCAAAAAAATCATTGTAATCTCTGGACATATTTGCATGTGGGGACAATACTCCCTCATTTATTGAGCCACTTACAATGTCCAGATTGTGATAGCGTGCCCCCTTTGCGAATGAACTCAATAGAGTTAAAAAATTTACGAAATTCGTCTGTTTAGCAAGAATGTCAAAATCTTTTCTAATAAAATTGGCATTATCATCTTGGGACTCCATTATATGTTGCTCAAACTTATTCCAAAGTTTAATTAGGTCATGTCCATTCTGTTTTTTAAACTCCTTTTCGGTTGGAAACATACGAGTCTCTTCAAAATACTTGAAGGATAGAGTGACCTTCAGAAGCCTTTCAAAACCTTGTGAGAGGCTCAAAAGTGTGTGGTGATACGTATAAGTACTCCCTTGAAACTCATCCCGCATTCTTCTCAAACCATCGCATAGATACTCCTCCGCAATCCAAAGCTCGTCCTCAAGCACAACTGACTTACTCAACTCCATTTTTTACGATTTTTTTTTCAACCAATCAACGGTATACTATAATTAAAAAGTGCCTGAGCATGATAAAAGAGAGGGTACTCTCTATGTGGTTTTCACTACATCGCAATTCTCCTTTGAATCTTTTCAAAGGTCTCAATTAATGTGAATCACACGCACACCTCGGAGATCAGGAATGATTTGAATTTCAGTTACAACAGAATCCTTCACATCCGAATCCACGGAAATAATTGTCACGGCATCTCCGCCTACGGACTTTCTTCCATTGGTTAAGCCAGCAATATTTATCTTTGCTTCGCCCAAAATAGAACTCACTTTCGCGAGAATACCGGGCATATCACGATTGAAGAAAAGAATAAGATTGCCAATTGGAGCAATATCAACCCTGTAACCATCTATTTCGACGATGCGTGATTCTTGTGAGCCTGCAAGCATTGCACCGAGCGTATGTGAACCTGTTGGGGTAGTAAGATGAAGTGAAATGAGATTCGTGTATTCCGATGCGTCAGTCGTTTTTGATTCTGTCACTTCGATCCCTCGCTCTTTGGCAATGACAGGGGCATTGACGAAATTAACTCGCCCAGGCGTTGCACCTTCGAGAAGTGATTTCAGAATCGCAAGCGAAAGCGCTGCCGTCTTCTTTGTTGCAACATCACCTGAATATATTATACGCACACTCTGAATTCTATCTCCACTAATGAGCTGGGAAGCAAACCGTCCGAGCTTTTCACACAGATCATAATACGGTTTCAACTCGCGCCACTCCGCAAGATCAATTGCCGGAATGTTCGCAGCGTTGGCGATAGTGCGACCATTGAGTGCATCAATGATCTGATGCGCAAGAGCAATTGCCACATTGACTTGCGCTTCTTCGGTACTCGCGCCAAGATGTGGCGTAACGATCACGTTATCAAATTCAAGAAGAGGATTACCTATTGGCGGCTCAACTTCAAAGACATCAAGAGCAACGCCGGCAACATGACCACTCTTCAGGCTCTCGGCAAGTGCCACTTCATCATAAATTCCACCGCGTGCAACATTGATAAGGCGAACGCCTTTCTTCATCATTGCAAGTTCTTTCGCACCGATAAGATGCGATGTCTCTTTTGTTTTCGGTGCGTGTGGTGTGATGAAATCTGATTCTTGCAAGAGTGTTTCGAGCGAGACGATCTCCACACCGAGAGTATTTGCTTTCTCAGGTGATGCAAAAGGGTCGTAGGCAACAAGCTTCATCCCGAATCCTCGCGCTCTCTTTGCCACTTCACTACCGATGCGTCCCAAACCAATGATGCCAAGCGTCTTGCCAAGCAGTTCTACTCCCATAAACTTCGGACGTTCCCACTTGCCGCTTTTGAGCGAGGCATTTGCCTGCGGGATATTTCGTGCAAGCGACATCATCATCGCCATCGTATGCTCTGCTGCAGAGATCGTGTTGCCGTCAGGTGTATTCATCACGATAATTCCGGCGCGTGTTGCGGCGGGGATATCAATGTTATCAAGCCCAACTCCTGCACGACCAACAACCTTCATCTTCGTGGCAGATGAAATAACATCAGCGCTGACTTGCGTTTCGCTACGAACAACGAGTGCATCGTAGTCTGCAATGACAGCTTTTAACTCATCAGGCTTCATTCCAAGTTTAATATCAACGTGAAAGTCGGCGTCAGCAGTAAAGACAGATATTCCTTCTTGTGAGAGTTTATCGGATATGAGAATTTTATATTGCATTCGTAATTGGTTAACCCTTTTTCAAAAAAATATCTTGCGCTTTACTCACTCCCATGCCACGCTTCACATCAGCCCCCATCTCAATGAGCACACATTCAAGTGCAGCTATCGTCATGAGCACATCAGTTCTATCACAGTAGCCCATGTGCCCTATGCGGAAGATCTTACCTGTAAGTTTTCCTTGTCCGCCGACGATGGAGATTCCCCACTCCTCACGGAGTTTCTTTACGATCTTCCCGCTATCGATTCCTTCGGGTGAATGTACCGATGTCACTCCCGGGTTGGGTGATTCTTCTGCAAAAAGTTTTAATCCCATTGCAGTGATCGCTTCACGAGTTGCCTTTGCAAGCAATAGATGACGCTCAATGATATTTTCAATTCCTTCAGCATGTATCAATCGAAGAGATTCTTGCAATTGACAGACAAGTGATACATTCGGCGTCCACGGCGTATCGGGAAGTTTCTCTTCGGTCAGCTTCGCCATTGCTTGTGTCAAAGAAAAATAGTAGCTCGGTGCTTTCTTTTCTTCGACTTGCTTCCACGCTCGCTCATTCATTGCAATAAATGCAAGACCTGGCGGGATCATTAATCCTTTTTGCGAACCTGCAACAACGACATCGACACCCCAGTCATCCATTTTCAATTCACATACACCAAGTCCGCTCACAGCATCAACCGCAAGAGGAATATTTGATGCGCGTGTTACTTCTGATATTTCACGGATCGGATGCATCACTCCGGTAGATGTTTCCGAAAGAGTCGCGCAAATAAGTGATGCTTCGGGATGTGCGGCTATAGCATCGGCAACGTCTTTGGCAGAAGCGACTCTTCCCCATTCGATCACGATGCGATGCACAACTCTTCCATGTGCTTCACATATTTTTGCCCAACGTTCACCAAAGACTCCGCCACTAATAACAATGACGGCATCGCCAATAAGCGTCATGTTTGTGATAACGGCTTCAAGTCCACCTGTGCCGCTTGCGGCAAGGGTGAGGATGGGGTGTGACGTTTGAAAAACATACTTTATCTTCTCGCTGACATCAGCAAAGATAGCACGGAACTCTGAGGTACGATGATGCAAGATAGGCTTGGCGGCTGCGGCAAGAACCGAAGGCGGAATCTCCGTCGGTCCCGGCGCCATAATGCGGGCTTTTGTTAGCATAACATACTAACAAAAGAATGCTCGTTTGCGTCGAAGGAATTCTTTCAACAAAAATTCAATTACCCTATTCATGCAAGCGAGTACACATTTTATTCAACTTCCTATCACCATTGACCCGGAGATCATGAGTGGGACCCCAGTTTTCACTGGTACTCGTGTACCCGCCAAGACGCTTTTTGAGTATCTTGAAGATGATTATACTCTCTCCGAATTTCTTGAATACTTCCCGACCGTCAGCCGCGAAGCCGCTCTTACACTCTTACAAGGAGTTGAACAAAAGGTGTTAGAACAATAGCAGAATGAACATCCTCATTGACGAGTGTGTCCCAAAACCCATTATCACTTATTTGGGTGAACATTACGCAAAAACTGCCCAAGATATGGGTTGGGCATCGGTAAAGAATGGTGAATTGTTGCGGCTTGCCGAATCATCCTTTGACATTTTTATTACAAGTGATAAGAATATTCGCTATCAACAAAATGTGAAGGACAGAAAAATCTCCATCCTGGTTTCTCTCAACGAATAAATGGAGAGTAATAGAGTCTAATATCGCCAGTATCTTAAACGAAATCTCACATATTTCAACGGGAGATTATAGAGAAATCAAACTATAATACTTTGGACAATAAGCGTACTTACTCTTTAACATTCCCTTCGGGGTCAACAGGCGTCACATCATCAGACCTTACTCCCATTCTCGCGGCAGAACTTGCTTTTCGTCCCGTCGCAGGCACAGCTTTCGTTGCTTTGGCAAGACCCATAAGCGGCATATTGTTATAGATACATTCGTAGTTACCTGCTGAGATCTTATACGTCTCATGCCAGATTCCAACATCACCATTACTCCCGACACTTTTATTGAACTTCACCCATTCAGGAAAGTGCGTCAAGTCTCTGTTTCGTGAGTACTTCTCAAGTTGCTCATACGAACGCCAATACTGCACCATGACGGGAGGAACGCCATAGTTAGAAATTCCAAGCAGCCCCGACTCCTTATTCGCCATCAATTCCTTTATCATTTTCGGCATTGCCATCGCGACAGGAAGCCACTTATGGATCTTCCATAATTTATTGATCTTCATGCCAATAATAAAGACGACGAAATCACCCTCGATCTCTGCCGTCATGCGTTGCGAAATGATCTTTGCCATGTTCTATGAATGATAGATATTCAGAAAAATACGAAAAGCTTGTTATGGCTGAATTATCAATTGCCGTGACGCAACAAATCGTTTACCCTCATTCGTCATACCGCTTGCGCGGACGATGTATGAACCAGCTGATAGTTTCTCGCCAGTATTTGATCGTAAATTCCACGTCATGTTTTCAGCATGTGATTGCGAATACAATTCATTGCCAAGCACATCAAAGACTTGGATGCCCGCTCTTCGTGCATCGGGAAGTACAATGGTAACGTTTTCGACTGCCGGGTTTGGATACAGCATAATCGTGAACGTTGAATGCAAAGCATCTTCACTTGGTAAACCCAAAGCAATAGCACATTGAAATTGCGCGATGGAACCCGATACCATGCCTGTGCCAAGCTGTCCCGTATAATTTGCACCTGTTGCACAAAGAGAATTTCCTTTACCACGAATGCCTATTGTATGAAGCCCGAGAAGCGTATTGCTTGCGATGATCCCTGTTGCCGGAGCAACTAGTTTCCAATCTAGATCACCTCCGACTTGTTCGGGAGTTAGAATAGAGGCAGTTGTATTGATTCCCAACTGCCCCGCTCCATTAAATCCCCAGCCCCAAAGTGATCCGTCAAGTTTTTGTGCAAAACAGTGTGCTAAGCCTGCAGCTGGATTCTTCCAGGAATCACCAAATACCATTTGAGGCGCAATGACAAATCCCGTCGTTGTATATCCCAATTGATTATTTCCATTAAAGCCCCATGTCCAAAGTGTATGGTCGGATTGAATTCCTGATGAGAACTCGAACCCCGCAGAAATATCCTCCCAATTCGAACTAGTCCCAACTCTATTTGGAGTACTAATTGCCTGTTGAGTTGAATTAGTACCTGCTTGTCCATTGAGATTCGCTCCCCATGACCACAATGTACTGTCCGTTTTCAATGCGAGGACGTGAGCACCACCGGCACTTACCTTCGCCCAATCGTTTGCACCACCGATGCGAAGCGGTACAAGAGAATTTGTAATCACACTATCGGCAAGTTGATAAAATCCGTTAAAGCCCCATCCATAGAGTGAATTATTTTTTTTGATCGCATAAGAATTAACAAAGCTCGCTTCGATAAACGCCCAATCAGTTGCAGTGCCAATTCGTATAGGTGAGAGCTTTTTATCGGTCGTACTATCACCAAGCTCTCCATCTGCATTTATGCCCCATGCCCAAAGCGAACCATCTTTTTTCAGTGCAATGCAGTGAAAACCACCTGCGGCAATATCCGACCAGTCCTTATCTGTGCCAATTTGTACAAGGCTATCATGCTCATCAGTTGAACCAACTCCGAGCTGACCATTGCCATTGAATCCGCAGCTCCAGAGCGTCCCGTCCGAGCGCAAGGCAACCGTAAATTCGCCGCCACATGAGACCTTCGTCCATGATTGTGCATTAGAAATTACAGGAATACATATAACGATGAGGAGGAGAATATATATACGTTTCATAAGAATTCGTTGATTAGGTTAAAGTAGGGATAAGCAAATATACAGCAAAAAAAATGGGCGGGTTAAAAACCCGCCCATCTAACTCAAGAATTTTTGACTCTATTAGTTTGCGATCGTCTTTGCTTTCTCATAGACTTCCTCAATGGCACCAACCATGTGGAATGCCTGCTCCGGAACGTCATCGCATTCGCCGTCAAGAATCATCTTGAAGCTACGAATTGTATCGGTGATCGGCACATACTTGCCTGCAAGACCCGTAAACTGCTCAGCGACGTGGAACGGCTGAGACAAGAACTTCTGCACTTTGCGAGCGCGGCGGACAACCGTCTTATCCTCTTCGGAAAGTTCATCCATACCAAGAATGTTAATGATGTCCTGAAGATCTTTATATTGCTGAAGGATATTCTGCACACCGCGAGCGATGTTGTAATGCTCATCACCGACAACCTGCGGCGTAAGAATGCGACTTGTCGAATCAAGCGGATCAACAGCAGGGTAGATACCAAGCTCAGAGATAGCGCGGCTCAGAACCGTTGTTGCATCAAGATGCTGGAACGCTGCAGCTGGTGCTGGGTCGGTAAGATCGTCAGCAGGTACGTAGATAGCTTGAACTGAAGTGATAGACCCTTTCTTCGTTGATGTAATGCGCTCTTGAAGCTGCCCCATTTCTGTTGCAAGCGTTGGCTGATAACCCACAGCCGATGGCATACGTCCCAAGAGTGCCGATACCTCAGAACCAGCCTGAGTAAAACGGAAAATGTTATCAATAAACAGAAGAACGTCCTTGCCTTCTTCGTCGCGGAAATACTCAGCAAAGGTAAGAGCTGTTAGCCCCACTCGCTGACGTGCTCCTGGTGGCTCATTCATCTGACCGAACACTAACACTGTTTTATCGAGAACGCCTGACTCAGACATTTCGAGGTAAAGATCATTTCCTTCGCGGGTTCTTTCGCCTACTCCGCCGAATACGGAATAACCGCCGTGAAACTTTGCGATATTATGAATAAGCTCAAGGATAACAACCGTTTTTCCTACTCCGGCACCGCCGAAGAGACCAACCTTACCGCCCTTTGAGTATGGCTCCAAAAGATCAACAACCTTAATACCTGTTTCAAGAATTTCTGATGTTGTCGAAAGATCTTCGAATTTCGGTGCGTCACGGTGAATTGACCAATTCCCTGCTGTTGGGATCGGACCTTTGCCGTCGATCGGATTGCCCGTAACGTTGATGAGTCTTCCAAGTGCGCCGGGACCAACAGGAACAGAGATCGGTGCGCCGGTATCGAAAGCCTCCAAGCCGCGAGTCAAACCATCCGTCGAATCCATAGACACGGCGCGGACTCTATCCTCGCCAAGATGCTGTTGGACTTCGACGATGAGGTCTTCAGTAACGCCGTCAGCATTGACACGTGGTACTTTTACCGCGTTAAGGATTGCAGGAAGTTTCCCATTGGGGAAATCAATGTCGAGTACGGGTCCGATAACTTGAACTACGGTGCCTTTATTCATAAAATAAACCGCGAGAATTAAGAGTACAGGTAAAGATTTATAGACCGCTGTAAACAGATAGCTATAGTATTGAGTTCGGAAATTTAGGGTAGCTTCCCTAAGAGGAACGGCGCGGAGGATATCCGTCAAAAAAGCCTTAGGAAGCAAAATAGGGGCACAACGCAGTGTGCCCCTATGAATTTAAAAAATCTGCTTTTAATTTATCTCTTCTTTACGATAAACTCTACACGTCTATTTTCGGCTCTGCCGTCTTCAGTGTCGTTGGTGGCTACAGGATTTGCTTTGCCATATCCGCGAGAATCGAGACGTGAGGCAGGAATGCCCTTATTCGTCAAGTAATTCTTGACGGAATTCGAGCGGCGCTGTGATAGATCATTATTATAATCATCCGTGCCTTTGGAATCCGTGTAACCTGCGATCTCAACCTCGACGTTCGGGTTTGCCTTCATGAAGCGCACCGCACGGTCAAGTTCGGGAAAGGATGAACGCTGTAACTCATCCTTATTGAAATCAAAGAAGACAAGCAGGCGCACCTTGCCGCCATTGGCTTCGGATAGCTTAATGTCGCCTTTGCCGACAGTGACATTCCCATCAGGATCAACAACGAAATATGCCGAACCGAAAAGATAGCCGTCAGCGTCTGCGCTCACAGAATATTTGCCGGCATTTTTGACTTCTACATCATACTTGCCGTCATAGTCAGTGCGTGAATCAGCAACTGCCTCGTTGTTACTCAGATCAATAACGGTAATATTCGCATTCGATACAGGGTCGCCGTTACGTTCATTCGTTACCCTTCCTTTGAGGTGAAATTTGTTAGAATTTTTTGTAGGTTCTGGAGTGACTGTTCCGCCGCGTTCTTCTTCCATCATTGGTGATGATTCACCACCGAATGGGAATTTCAGGGCAACAGAGAGTGCAGCGTACCAGAGCTTAGGAGGTGTTATACCAAGAGCTTTATATGCTTCCACTTCAGTTGCTACGTAGTGCTCGTTCATAGGGATTGCTATTTGTAGCTCAGGCGTAAGGACCCAACCATTTGAGCCGATCGGAATAAATGTACCCACTCCAACCTTCGCATGAATGAGAGAAGAATTGAAGAGATTTTTCGTATCGGTGCTCGCAATAGGTGCATGAGTTGTCCCGTTCGTCGACGTGCGCGATGGCAAATATACCCACTCACAATTATTTGTCGAACTAACGATGTCGCGATATCCTTCTTGCTTTGAGGAAAGCAAATTACTATACCCTATACCGACATTTGCATAAAAACCCTCAGGTACTATTTGTATGCGGAGTAATGCATCCAGCCCAACATAGCTTTGTGATGTAGCTATGTGGTTCTCAAATGTTGCGGTTCCTACATTCCCGAATCCGTCAGTACAGTTTTCCATGTCTTGTTCCGTGATAGAAAGCGAGTGCGGACGGTACTGCAGCTTTGCCTGAAGGGCAAGTTGATCAATAAGTGAAAGATCAAGTGTAAGTCCGATCAAACCACCTATGCCCTTACCTAATCCGGTCAGTGGCATTAGTAAATACGTAGGGGATGCAAATACATCAGTAAATGGATGCTGATAGCTAACAACAAACTTATCCGCACCTGCTGACCACGAATAATTCACCCCAGCTTCGATACCGAAGTAATTGCGTGAACTGATGAGCTTGTTTTGCGAAAATGCACTCGTTGCCGTTACAAGGAACACGGCACTGATAATGAGAAAGCGTAGTAATGATCGTTTCATAAGAATATGCGACAAAGTGGTAGATATTAACTAATACGAAAATACAAAGAAAAGGCAGTATCTCCCTCAGAAATGCTAGTCGCAGGCTTTTGTCCTTTGTTTTTTCTATAGCGAGCGCATTACTATCAACGAGCAATAATTAAGAGGAAAAGACGAACGATTTGAATTAAATGTACGTAACTTATCTTTCTTAATACGTCTGCTAACGTGATTATGCGCCGCACTTCCCTTCGTTTTTCTATCATGCTTCTTCTTTTTCTGCCGAAGATCATTCAGGCACAGGAGGTTATACGCATAACAGGAACAGTAAAAAGTGCGGCAACAAAAGAGATCATTCCTCGCGCATCCATTGCTGTGCTTGGCACGAAAA